>PMSZ01000077.1 GCA_003168235.1 Acidobacteriaceae bacterium | reverse complement strand
GCGACGGTTGGTGGAGTCTCGTACGACCGTCATCATCCCACTTGACGACCGCATCTTCTTCGTTAGTTCGCTCAACCGTGCCGATTTCTCCAGTCGGCTTTCCGAAGTTTCCCAAACCCTCGACCCGATCTCCGGGTTCCAGTTCCTGGTTGGTGGCACGGGTTTCGCCGAGCGGCGGCTTCTTGGCCCGGTCTGAGTCAGGGATCGCGCCGGGTTGTGACAGAGGTGGTTGGGGAGCCTTACGCAGTTTGGGTATCAGCTTTTTGGCGCCATGGATCATAAGTCTTCCTCTCCACGAGGCCGGTTGATCGCGCTGCGCCATGATTGTTCATCGGCTCGCATAGATACAGCATAGCTCTGGCAAGAATGGTTCTGCCGATCCAAATTGCACAGTTCTGATGATCAGTTTTATAGGCGAGTGTGCGACTCGACAGCAGCGGGCCCGGCTCTTAAACGTTTACCGTGTCATGGTCCTCGTGGGTCCGCAATACCAGTTGCGAAATCAAAATGGGAAAGTGGTCAAAACAAGCCATTTATCCGTCTGCTCTCTGAGTATTGTGGTTGTGCAGTGTACCCGCGCACAAAAAGAGGTATCAAGAGGGTTCGGAGGATAAGAGCTCGGATCTTTCGTGAGCGCTGCACATAGAGCTTCACCGAGCTTCACCCAAACGGCCACTCTACGGTCGATAGCAGCGAAGAACAGGCAGGTCTCTTCTGAGGCAGAGCATTGAGGAGGAAAAAGAGGCAGACCAAAACCTGACCAAACGGTCGGACCGAATCAGTGTCTAAGGCTGCCGACCTCATGAAACGGCGGCGCCATTGACCAGTCTAGGAAAGCATTCAGCCAGGACAATCCGAGGCCAGCTGTTCGCGTTTATTAGACACCCCCAGTCAGACATTCCTAAAAGGAGGAATAGAAATGAACGGACGTTCGTTTAAGTCACTGCGATTGCTTTTGCCTCTAGGTTCGATGGTTTTTTGCGTATCCCTAATGGCCATTCCAACCCCACAGTCTCAGGATAGCCAGCAGACGGCCCCAGACAACACCAAAACAAACAAAGATCAGGCAGGCCCGACTGCGGATCAACAGAAGATGAATTCTTCAGACCGGGCCGTCACACAGAAGATTCGAAAAGCGATCCACGAGGATCAAAGTCTCTCCACCTACGCGCACAACATCAAGGTCATCACGCAGGATGGCAAAGTGACACTTCGTGGGCCAGTGCGGTCTGAAGAGGAAAAAAGTAATTTGGAAGCCAAAGCTGTCAGCGTAGCAGGACAAGAAAACGTAACGAATCAACTCGACGTCACACCTTCGAAATGACGGAGCAGAAATCGAAACTAGCTTGAACTCAAAGGAGAACAAACATATGTCAAGTAAAAAAGTAGGAGTATTTGGAATCTTCTCGACTCGTATTGCTGTCGACAATGCAATGGATTCACTCGTCCGAGCGGGCTTTCCGACTTCCGACATTTCGGTGCTCTTGCCGGAGAGTCTAGGCGGAACGAGGAACATGGGAACAGAAAAGGAAACGAAAGCGCCCGAGGGTACGACAGTGGGCGTGACCGCAGGGGGCGTAATTGGTGGCACGCTTGGCCTCCTGGCGGGTGTTGGTCTTTTGGCGATCCCTGGCCTGGGCCCGTTCATCGCCGCAGGTCCCATCATGGCAGGCCTGGCGGGGTTGGGCGTTGGAGGGGCCGTTGGCGGAGTTACTGGCGCCTTGATTGGCATGGGCATTCCTGAATTCGAAGCCAAGAGATATGAAGGTCGCCTGCAGAAGGGTGAAATTCTGCTCTCTGTGCATTGCGACACGGCCGAGGAAATCAAGCGTGCGAAGGAAGTTCTCAAGTCGGCGGGGGGAGAGGATGTTTCCTCCACGGGAGAATCTTCCGTTGATGTCAAGAAGACAGATCGCGACTTTGCCGGTACGACTGCGCGTTGAACTCGATAGCCGAGGAGGAAGTCTGCTCTTGCGGCTTCCTCCTCTTCATTGTTCTGGGAGCTTGGTTTGGAGATCCAAACTGCATAGTTCTGACAAATGAGCGAGCGTCCGGCTCAACGATGGCCAGAGAGCAGCACTCTAAAAAACGAACATGGCCACACCGGCGGCGAACATTGCCACCGTCGTGAGCGCCACGACGACCCATCCCAAGCGGGACCTCTGTTGGCCCCGCATCCGTTACTTATCGAAGCGACGTTTGTCGTTCGCTTGTTTTCTTAAGCTTCCCGGCAATGCAGCGATGGATTGTCCAGTACTTTCTTCAGGCTGGGTCCGTTTAGCGCGCCGGACTCGATATCGATATGCCAATCTTCTGTCAGGAGCAGTGCTTGATTCAAATCGTAATATGCGATGTGCAGNNATAACGCCTGTTATCCCAAGCGAGCCATCTGCAATCCAGAATGTCGGGAGCCGCGCCTCTCTCGACGGGCATGCCGCCGTGGCCCATACATCGCCCGTACACCTCAATGCCCTCCTTGACGCGGAACTTCTCATAGATTGCGAGCCTGTGCTCGTGGCCCCAAAACCAAATAACCGGCCGGTGAATCACCTTCGCCAATTGCTTCGCTGGAATTTGATACCAACTCTCAAAAGCGGAGTGCGGCCCGTGATGCGAGAGCAGAATCAATCCGCGTTTGTCTCCGTCCGGGTTCACGGAGGACTGCAGCCAGGCAAGCACGGGCTCGGGAATAGCGCACCCCGGCTTGAACGACGTCGTCTTGCGAAGCCATTTGCTCCGCTGCAGCACTGGCGCTTTCCCCCAGTCAAAACGGGTGGAATTGTAGCCTGTGTCCAGTGCAATGATGCGCCAGTACTTATTTTCGAGGCAAAAGAAGCTCGCCCACTGTCCCGCACCCCATTCGCTATTGCCTCGTTCTTTCAATCCCATCCTCGGAAGAACCATTTCCCAGTAGCCGTTTCCGTCAGCGTACATTTCGTGATTGCCATTGAGTGCGAAGCCGCCTTTCGCGCCCATCGGCCACTTTACCGGTGCATAGGGACTCGTTTTCTCCCCCAGGAAGTTTTCTCGCACTTCATTGCTGTCACCTACGTAATACACATCTCCCAGGTGAATCGTGAAATCCGCCTCGGATTTTTCCATCGCTGCTGCAACGATTCTCGCTTCATCCGTCCCTGTGCCCCAGTCGCCCGCTATGCTGATCTTCACGCGATCATCGATCAGATAAATACCGGTTCCTTTTCCGTGCGTCGTGTAATCTCTGAACGCGTGCTTCTTGTGAAACCAATATTTCGCAACCTGCGGTATCCATTGAAAAAGTCTGCTAGGAAGGAAAGCCGAGATGGGATCATAGGTCGCGGTTGAATACCCCGCACCCGCAGCATGGAAATGAGCTGAGATTCTAGAGAGCGTGAACCCTTTAAAGTTTCCGAGGTCCTTGCCGGGGCCTGTCTCCTCGGGCGTCCCGCGGCGGCCGTCAGCGCTCTTCTTGGATTTATCACCCATCTTGATGGCCCACAGCGAAAGTTATTGTAGTGTCTCTGAAATCCCCATCAGCCCGAAGTCAGTCCGGATGCTTAACCAGTCAGCTGGTTTGGTCAATCCGGTTACTATACATGCCAAGGTGAGTTGGCAGTGACAGCAATCCGCATCCCNNCCCGCGCGGGACGCCGGGGGAATGCAAATCATTAACGGGGAACCTTCCGCAGACCAAACCTGGCGTCCAAGCGTGTGTTTTTCCCTGCCTTTGTGCACCGCGGAAGGTCAGAACGCTGGACGCGGGTGTCCGGCGAGCGTGCGGCCTCAGGGCAACGAGATTTCGACGGTCTACACAACAAACATGGCTACGCCCGCGGCGAACATCGCCACTGTGGTGACCGCCACGACGGCCCATCCCAAGCGAGAACTCGGTTGACCCTGCATTAGCTTCCTGTCCGAAGCGACGACCAGGATCGCGACGAGAAGGAAGGGAGCTAACAATCCATTGATAACAGCTGTCCAGTAGA
>PMSZ01000011.1 GCA_003168235.1 Acidobacteriaceae bacterium | reverse complement strand
TCCGCTTTCTCCGGATTCATATTGCGCACATTGCACCCGCGCAGACGCTCTCCGTATCTCTTTGGCCAATCCCCGCGCCGTGTTCACCAACGCCGTCCGCGCTCGCACCAGTCCCGCCCGCGCCCGGATCACGGTCAGATCCGCTTGCGTTTTCGCACTCCGGTGCTTCACCGGACTCAACAACTGCGGATCGATCCGCGCCAGCCGTGCCAAGGTCTGCGCATCCAGGCGATCGTCTTTTTTCCGGCTCTCCCCGATCAAACGCACGTTGCGCGCATGGGCAACGATCACTTCGTGTCCCAACTCGCTCAACACGCGACTGACCCACGGCGAATGCATCCCGGTTGCCAGCGCGATGCGGCAATGCGGCATGGCTCCGAACACTTCCTTCATCGCTTTCGGAGTCGTGCCCAGCCTCTGCTCCAGCACCACTTCGCCTGATTCATTCAGCACGCAATACCAGCTCGAACGATCGCCCAGGTCTAATCCGATGGTCAGCTTCGGTTGGGAAAAATTCCTGTTCTGCTTCGCCGCTACGGTGCTAATCTTCTTCATTGCCGGCCTCCTTTTTATCTGTGCTTCGAGCACGTCGATAACTTAGGAGCCTACAGCATCCCGTCGGAGACCGGCCTTCTCATCCCATCTATTTACAACAGCGATCTCTCACAAGTCCCGAAGGCGCGGGATAGGCTAGGATGCTGGTCGGTCACCGCAGCCAACGCGGCAACCGAAAATTGCGTGCGTTGCGGCATTCGTCCGCGGTGTAGCGCCGTACGATCTGATCGACTCCGTCCACTGCGGTTACCTCGCCGCCCTGCGGAGCTTTCTCCAACGCTACCGAGGCCTCGACGAGGTTGGGATAGCTGACGCCATCGATCGGGGTGCCATTCTTGTGAATTTGAAAGCACATCTGATTTTGCGGCTTATTCTGTTTTTGAAGCATGTCTCCTACCTGGGGTGGAACAGCGCCCGGAAGCCACCGGCTGCAAGTGCCCGCAGGGAACGGAGCGCCGCTTGGCCAGAGCTGGGAGCCTTGGCCGCCTCCACTGCGCATTTGGCGTGCGTTTTGGTCGATACCCCTCCGCCGATCTCGCTGAACAAGCGGTAATGAGACACCCTGTGGCTGACTCGCTCGGCTGGCTTCCGACTTCGACGGCGGTTGCCGATCCAGCGTACTCCGGACAATCTGACCAAGTGCTCTTGGCGAATACGGTTTTTGAAGGAAAACAGCCCCAGCTGCAATGGTTGCGGTCAAAGAAGCTGATTCGGACGTGTTCCCGCTTGTGAATACAACAGGGAGATCAGGTCTAACGGCGCTCATCTGAGTAAACACCTCAGTGCCGTCCAGACCTGGCATCGCGACATCCAGGATTACAAGATCAATCCTTGTCGGGTCTTGTCTGAAGAGTTGCAGGGCTTCCCGTCCGTCGGCGGCAAGGATTACCGTATAGCCATAGGAACTCAAAATCGCGTGGGTGACTTCACGAATGCCTTCGTGATCTTCGGCAAGGAGAATGGTCTCACTCCCTGTTACAGATATCGGGGTTTTATCTGGCTGCCGCTGACTCACGCGTCCCGTGCTCGACGGAAAATAAACTCGGAAAGTAGTTCCTTTCCCGACTTCACTCCGTACGTTCAAGAAACCATCATGTTGTTTCACAATCCCATATACAGTAGCCAATCCAAGTCCTGTCCCCGTGCCGAGTTCCTTAGTAGTGAAGAAAGGCTCGAAGATGCGGTCTACTGTCGCGGCATCCATTCCAATGCCGGTGTCGGAGATCATAAGCATCACATAACGACCGGGATGAGAATCGGAGTTTAGGCGGCAGAATTCCTCATCAATTTGGACATTGTGGGTTTCAACGATCAAACGACCGCCTCTCGGCATCGCGTCCCTGGCATTTATGCAGAGATTCATAGTGACTTGGCCAATCTGTGATGCGTCGCTCTCAATTATGTCAAGATGTGGGTCCAAAACGGTCTTGAACTCGATATTGTCTTCCATTCCACTCGTCAGGAAGCTGTGCATCTCTGAAATGGATTTGTTTACATCTAGTTTCACCGGGAGCAGCACCTGGCGACGGGCGAAAGCGAGCAGTTGGGTGGTAAGTCCTGCGGCGCGCTCTGCCTGATTGCGAATTTGGCTGAACCGATCCTGGAGCCGGCTCCCACTTCCGGCTTCCTCTTCTCCTAACTCTGCCCACCCGAGGATCGCACCGATAATGTTGTTGAAGTCGTGTGCAATTCCTCCCGCGAGCCTGCCGATCGCTTCGAAACGCTCCTGCTGCCGCACTTGCCGTTCCAGTTGGGCCTCTTGGCGCCGCTGTTCCGCCGCTTGCAGCTCTCTTTGTATCGCTGGGAGCAGTCGTTGCAGGCTGCCCTTCATGACATAGTCGTGGGCGCCCTGTTTCAACGCAGCCACTGCAGTCTCTTCTCCGATCGTGCCTGAAACATAAATGAAGGGCGTGTCTAGATTTCTTCCGCGCAGCAACCGGAGGGCACCGGCGCAACCGAAGTGTGGAACCGAGAAATCACAAATGACCACGTCCCAAGCCCGATTTTCGAGGGTCGCGCTCATCGCTTGAGGTGTATCGACACGTTCGAAGCTCACATCGTATCCTCCCCCGCGCAATTCCTGGATCACGAGTTCGGTGTCCTCGTCCGAATCTTCGACCATCAGAACCCTGAGCGGTGTGCCCATTAGATCCACCTGCCAACTTGAAGCTGCTTCGCTTGCGCGGGTTCGGGATTAGTCGGACAATTGTCAGGAATTTGCGGAGAGGACAGTCCCAGGCACCCCCATAACAAATCAACTGTCTGAACTCTTGCATTGACTGCTGTTCCAGTCTTCCACACACTCGTCGATAAATATGAAACCAGCTTCAAATGCGTTCCTTCCGGTGAGGCCGGTAACCGAACCATGTATTTCCGATCGCGGATTACCCAAGGTGATATAAACGTAAACTCAGTAGTTTCCGCGTATTGAGAGCGGTCGAATGATATTGTTTGAGCTGTCACTGTAAATCGCACGTTCTCGTAAGTGCGACTTCGGTTCACAGCTCCGGGTCGAAGTGACCGCCATCGTGTGTAAAATCGATTCTGCACCGAAGGTTTCCGGAATCGCGCGCCAGAGCAACCCCGGCATTGGTGCGCGAAACCCGACGTGCCAGGGTTGTCCTTTTAGGAGGCTCTGGCAATGCGATGCATCTCATAGCGCTGGCGGCGAAATTCCTCAGTATCTTCTCGGGAAGTCCAAAGCCTGATACACAGCCTGGTCGTTGTTCCCGTCGCTAAGAGCGAAAAAGTCGACGAAGCCTGATTGTTTTTGTCGACTAGCGAGCATATTGTTCGTCACTTCGCTCCTGATTTGCACACCGTTGCCATCCTTTGCTTGACATTCCAGAGCGCGAGCAAACATGGCCTTCTCCTTTCCTCCAGTGTCTGGCAGTCTGCGTCGCAAATAAAAGTGACGCAGTCCACCAGACACTTGTATCGCCCCCCC
>PMSZ01000304.1 GCA_003168235.1 Acidobacteriaceae bacterium | reverse complement strand
TTCGGTGTTCTGGCTGGCGCGCCGGCTGGGATTGGAGTACTGGACGTCGGCACTCACGGCGCTGATATTCGCGGTGCATCCCGTCCACATCGAGCCGGTGGCTTGGGTATCAGCGGCGTCGGACACGATGGTGACCATGTTGTCCGCACTGGCCTTCGTAGCGTTTCTTAACGGGCGCGATTTCGAGCTCACACCGGATCGCGGTAAAAGAGTGGCATGGTGGGTGGTCTCGCTTGTGCTGGCCCTCTGCGCACTGCTGACCAAAGAAATGGCAGTGATATTTCCAGCGTTAGTCGGAATCTATACCTGGTTGCGCCCCGAAGATCGGAAGTCATCGCCGACAAAACGTGTTGTCGCAGCGATGATCGCAGCCGCTCCCTACGTCTTAGTTACGTTTACTTACGCCCTGCTGCGGAGTCACGCGCTGGCCCATTCTACCGGCCAGTTTGATCCCGGTCACGGAATGGCAGATGTTGCACGCACCTTGCCGCTTGTATTGTTCACCTATCTGCGTCAGTTGCTGCTCCCAGTTGGTATGACGGCGTTTTACTATACGCCATATGTCACGCACGCAGCCCTTGGGCAGGTTGTGATTCCAGTCTTGGCGTTGGGAGCAGTATTGGCCGGCTTGTGGTATTGGAATCGTCAGGAGAATAATTCCGTAGTCGCATTTGCGGGGTTGTGGCTGATTATCGGACTCGCGCCGGCGCTGTACTTGCGAAACTTTGGCAACGGCGATTTTGTTCGCGATCGTTACATGTATTTGCCCTCGATCGGGTTCGCCCTGCTCGCGGCCATGGGGCTGCGGAAGTTGCCAGCCTTCAGGCAATGGAATTCGCAAATCGTCCAGCTTAGCGCGGTGGTCGTATTGTGCCTTGGGTATGCGGTTACATCGCTGGCGCAGCAGGTGTATTGGGGCAACGATTTATTGCTGCTGGTGCGAGGACAGGCGCTTTATCCCGGGAATCCCTATGTTGTGGCCGGATTGGCCAAGGAGTACAACCAGCGCGGAGCGCACGATCGCGCGATTGAATTGGCACAGACCGTGGTCAGGGATCATCCCGAGTACGGATATGGGCCTCTGGCGCTGGCGGAGGCGTATATCGGCGCAGGACGTTTTGATGAAGGACGAGTATGGCTGGACCGGGTGAATCCGGATTATGCCAAATCTGAAGTGGGAATGGCGGGACTCGCTGGGCTCTACGGACAGATGGGTGATTACGACCGCGCCTTCGGTCTGTGCTCGGAGATTCTAGAGAAGGAACCCAACCTGTATTCGGCGCTCTACAACTGCGGCAACATACACTTACTCGACGGTCAGTATCAACAAGCGGAACAGTTATTGTTGCGCGCGGTGCAGTTAGTGCCGGAACAAGCGGCACCGAGACATTTTCTGGGGCGCGCTCTTCTGAAAGACGGCCGTAATGCGGAGGCGCAACCTTATCTGCTGGAGGCGGCCGCAATGGACACGAAGGTCTGGGACTATCACTACTGGCTGGCGGTGTCGTTGGAGCAGAGCGGTAATAAGTCGGGGGCGCGGGCTGAATATCAGCGCGCGTTGCAGTTGAACCAGGACAGCAAAGAAGCGAAGCTGCGGCTGACGGCGCTGGAGGCGAAGTGAAGACGGAAACGCAGCAGGGTTCCGTAAAGTCGAAGATCGAGAATAGCCCGGCGCTGAACTTCGAAATAAAAATTCACGAACAGCCGACGGACGCGCTCGAGGCGACTGTATATGAAGAAGCCACGGCGATCGTCCCGCAGACGCCTCTGGTTTCCTGGTTGGTGCTTGTGGCGGTTTTGACGGTTTCTGCGGTTTACATTGGGTCGCACATCAGTGGCGGTTGGGTTCCAGCCGACGACGGAATCCTCGCTCAGAGTGCGCTAAGGGTTATGCAGGGTCAGCTTCCGCATCGCGATTTCGCGGAAATTTACACTGGCGGCCTGAGTATGATCCACGCCCTGGCGTTTCGCGTCTTCGGCGTAAACCTGATGTCGTTGCGTTACTGCGCATTCTTGTTTTGCCTGGCGTGGATTCCCGCCGTTTACTACATTGCTCTGCGCTTTACGTCCGCAATCGCGGCGGGTCTGATCACGCTGGTCGCTGTAGCTTGGAGTTATCCGAACTATCCCGCTGCGATGCCGTCCTGGTACAACCTGTTTTTTGCCACGTTTGGTGCGGCGGCGCTACTGCGATACCTGGATGTTCGCCGCGCAAAATGGTTGGTGGCAGCTGGAATGTGCGGGGGCGTGTCGATCCTCATCAAGGTGATTGGCGCCTACTACATCGCAGGAGCGCTGCTTTTTCTGGCATTTCTGGAACAGAGCGACACGCAGAGCAAGGCGCAAATCGATGGGCCAATCGAGAGCTCGGGGCCCGATAGAAAAAGCGCCGGCCTGTATCGTCTGTTCGCCACGGCTGCTCTGCTGCTCTTCCTTGCGACCGTCGTTTACGTGTTTCACGCGCGACTGGGGATGGGCGAGTTCTATGATTTCGTGCTGCCTTCGGCCGTGCTGGTCGTGGCCATCCTGCTCGGCGAGCGGCTTGGCGGTAGCGGCGCACGGCAGGCAGCAACTGCGGAACGATTCAAGTCTCTGCTGCGACTGCTCATTCCGTTCGTCGTCGGCATACTGCTCCCGGTAATTGTCTTTCTCTCGCTCTACGCGAAATCACAATCTCTCGGCCAATTGTTTTCAGGAGTAATCTCAAGCGCCATTGCCCGCTCGGTCGGGTTAGGAGTGATTCGTCCGGTTGGTATCGAGAAGAGTATCTATGCTCTTGCGCTGGTGGGAGTTATCGCGGCATCGATCTACTGGCGTGAATTTCAAGGGAAACTGGTAGGGGCGGCCGCCGTTCTTGGTTTAGCCGTGATATTAGTGAAGGCCGCGACTTCGGGCGAAATCGTTTCCGGAGTGTGGTATTCGGTCGCGACGCTCACGCCATGGATAGTCTTGCTGGGAGCAGCATGGGCGCTCACCACTGCGAAACGAGGCAGCGCAACCAAACTTCAGCGGCAAAGAGTTATGGTGCTGATTTCGCTCGCCGCAGTGTGCACGCTGGTGCAGTATCCATTTGCCGCGCCTATTTATTTTTGCTATGCCGCTCCGCTAACGTTGCTAGCCGTGGTTGCGATCGTAGCGACCGCCAAGAAGCAGCCCGGAACGTGGGTGCTGGCATCATTGGCCGGATTCTACCTTCTCTTCGGGGTGGTCAGGCTCGTTCCAGATCACGCTTACGAACTGACGCACCAAGTCGGGCAGATGGACGAACTGCGTCTGGAGCGAGCCGGCGGATTGCGCATCGAATACGCCGCGAATTTCGCGGACTTGATGAAGCTTCTGCAACAGCATTCGCCGAACGGTTTGATGTATGCAGGGAATGATTGTCCAGAACTGTACTTTCTCTCCGGGTTGAAGAATGCGACCCGCGACGATGGCGGCGCGTCGGAAGAAGACGTCTTGAGAGCGCTGCAATCCGATGACCTGAAACTGGTCGTGATCAACGAATCGCCGTTTTTCCCCTCCGCCAGAATGGGCTCTAAGGTGCGAGAAGAAGTCGAGCGGAAGTTTCCCCAAAGCCAGATGGCGGGAATATTTCACGTGTATTGGCGACCGTAGCAGATCATGCTGACTCGGCCACGTGATAGAAGTTGGCGGGTGCGCGCCGTGATCTGATGCGCCGAAAACGTTCGCGAATCAAGGTTGCTGGGCGCAAGCACGTTGCGAAACGGTTACCTCGTATAACTGGGCTTCTTCGGTGATCCCGTCGTAAGTGCCGATCATGCGCAAGTCAGCTCCCTCCATATCAAGCTTTTTCAGAAGCCATCCCTGGGGGTGGTTGTAGGCGCCGAGCACCAAAAAACGTGAATGGGCGCGAACAAAGGCGCAATACGGCGCGACCTTGCCACGGATGGGAAAAACCTGCAGCAGTCGATCGTAGTTTTCAAATACGGTATCGTGCGCGACCGAGGCGGCGGCCTGTGGGTCGCTGAGAAGAAAGAGGCGTTCGGTGAGTGCCGCATCACCTCGCCGGTCGATCTCAAGAAATGTCAATCCGGTGTTGGCAACCAGCGGAAGGTCCGATTCGATGCTGTCGAGGTCGGTCACGGGGCGAGCTTCCTGCAGCGCTTTCTGCAAGTGAGCAGGGACGCGCGGCTGTACATGCTGCGGGATAATCTGCGGCAGAGCAAACGCATAGAGTGTGTATTTGACGACCTGAGGAGGGGCGAAATTGCCCAGTTGCTCGATCAGCCAGAATCTGCCGGATGTATTCAGGAAGAGCACGACACCCAGGAAGAGCGCAACCGCCGCGCCCGCTGTCTGGTTTCGATGTGTACGCAAAGCGAGAAGCAGCGCGGGAATTAGGGCGATCGGAATGAAGATGACGATTCCGTAGCGCTCGAAAAATGCGGTCCCAGTGCGGGCAAACAGAATGCCGACAGCGAGCGGCACAAGGCAAAGGCCAAAAAGCAGGCAACCCAGCGGATACAGGGTTGTGGGCGAAAGCCGGTTTTCTGATCGTCGATCGCGCGCCGTAGACTGCCGAAACAGGGGCCCAAGGGCGACAAGAACCGCGACTGCCACCAATGGGATTACCAGTGTTCGAACCGAGTCCCAATAGAAAGTAAAAATCAGCAGCGGTGTCGGGCGATAATCATTAGCAAACAAAATGCCTGAGTGGATGTGCAAGAGCGGCAAGTAAGTAATCCCAGAAATGGCGGGTACTAGAAGCGCAAGCCAAAGCCTCCAATCGGTTTTGCGGCGAATCCAGAATCGGACCACTTCGGCCGCAAAGAACAGGCAATAGGGAAGCACCGCCAGAACGTGCGAAAGGAGAACTCCGAATCCCCCGGCGGTCAAAGCCAGCAGCGTGAAACGGCGGCTCGATGACGTCTGGGTACAATCGGAGTCGTCGATGGCGCGATACCAGCTGGCCAGCATCAGCGCGGTAAAACACAGCACCAGCGAGTACGGACGCGCTTCGTCCGCGTGATAGCTAAAGGGAACGCTCCAGAAAAACAGAAGGGCAACGGTCGCGTAAACCGAGCTCAAGATACGCTTCACCAACCAGAAAAGCACTGCGGAGGCGAGAAAAAAAGCCAGCACAGAAGGCAGTCGGCACGCCCATGCGCTGATCCCAAAGATCGCGAACGAGGTGCGGATCAGAAGATAAGAAAGCGGTGGATGCAGGTCGACGGTGCGGGTGAGCGCGAGTAACTGCTTTAGCGACGGTGCCTGCGCAATATAAAAGGTATATAACTCGTCATGATCGAGAGGGCGGGACGCGACAGTCTTAAGATGGATCCAGCCGCAGAACAGAGAGATAGCGGCAAAGCTTACCCAACCGTGGGATTCAACGAACTCGGAAAATGCTCTTAGAAGTCGCACCGTGAAAAGCGGACTTGACTCCGCGTCAATGTTATGCCAGCCACTAATCACGCGGGTTTTGGGAACTGAACTCATTGCATCTCGTGACGCTTCGCGCGTGCCTTCTTCGGTATCTTTGTCGAGGGAGAGATTACGTCTGGATCGGCTGTGGTTTCTTCAGTGTCCCGCAGTCGCGCTCGAACTCAGAGCGCCACGAACCCGCGGTTCTCCCGGCGCATACTGGAAATTCAACCGTTCGCGTTCGACCACCAGAGGACGGTTATGCACCTGCGTGTGTATGTTTCCGATGTACTCGCCAATAATCCCCATGAAAAGAAGCTGGAGCGAACCCAGAAAAAACATGCCGATGGCAATGGGCGCGATACCGAGCGTGAATTCGTGCCAGAACAGCAATTTGTACGCAAAGTACGCGATGCCGCCGAGCAGCGAAAATAAGGATCCCGCAAAGCCCGAGAACGTGACCATGCGTAGCGGGACCTTGGAAAGCTTCGTAATGCCGAGCATGGCAAGATCGTAAAGTGTATAAAAATTGTTCTTGGACTTGCCACTCTTGCGGCGCTGCTGCTCGTACAGAACCTCGGTGTGGGGAAGGCCGATTTCAGCGATCATGCCACGGAAGTACGGATAAGGATCGCCAAACTGGCGGACGAGGTCGATCACTTGCCGGTCGTATAGACCAAAGCCCGTGAAGTTCTCATACGTCTCGATATCGTCGGAAAGCCGGTTGACGAGGCGATAGAAAAGCTTTCTGACCAGAAACATTGGCGCCGACTCGCGGCTCTGGTGCTTGACGGCGATCACGATGGGAATGCCGCTCTCCCACTGTTCCAGCAGTTGGGCAAGAACCTCAGGCGGGTCCTGCAAATCGGACATGAGAACGACGATGGCGTCCCCCTGGGCCTGAAGCAGGGCATGCATCGGAGAACGCACGTGTCCGAAGTTGCGCGCGTTGCGGATCACCTTCACATTCGAATCTGCGGCGGCGATTTCGCGAAGGACAGCAAAGGTCGTGTCGCGAGAGGCGTTGTCGATGAAGATGTGCTCGTAACGATACCTTCCCAGGTTCGACATTAAATCGCGCACGCGTTCGTAAACCTCGCGCACATTGCCTTCTTCGTTAAAACACGGTGTCACCACGCTGATCGTTTTCATGGGCTCGGCACTCACTTGCCACCTGCTTTGGCCGCCTGTGCCGCGCTCTTCGGCGCAAGACCTCGGTGATAAATCAATTCGGTAAGTGACGGGATGTTGGCATAAGGGCTGTCAATGGCGTCGATCATGATCGGCTGATCTTTGCTTACAGTTTTCCGGATGACCTCGCCGCGCATCAGCTCGCGGCAGGAAATCTGTCCCTGCTGCAGCGGAATCGCGAGATATACATCGGCATCCTGAAGAACGTGGCCGACGGGAAGATCACGTTTCGCATAGACCCCGCGCACCAGCGCGTCGAGATACTCGATTTCTTTCTGCGGAGGCAGACGCTTTTGCGTCCCGGGCGCTCCGCACATTCTCTTGGCGCGATGAAAAGCCTTGAACCAGGTATCGACCTGCTCCGGCACGGAACAGTATGGCGAAACCGTCATGCCCTCGGTCTGGATATCGATATGACGTTCGAACGTCCGCGCACCTTTGGCGTAGGCCATAAGCATGGACGAGGTCCAGTCGTGGTACTCATGGGTGGAGAATCCGATAATGCGGCTGGGATACCGGCTGCGAAGAAAATCGATCTGATTTAGTTCGATGTCGCTGTCTTCTGATGGATAAAGCGAAACGCAGTGGTTGATCGCCAGCGGAATATGGCGATTATCGAAGAACGTCACCAGATCGTCGATGTCCTTGAGCGAGGAGCCTCCCGTCGAGACGATAGCCGGCTTCTTCGCTTTTGCGATCTTTTCGATCAAAACCCAATCGTTGCAGTCGGAACTGGCGATCTTCAGAATGGGAATGCCAAGTTCGCAGCAGAAGTCGACGGAGCTTTCGTCGAACGGAGTTGCCATCGGAATACAACTGGCTTCGCGAATGGCCTGCACCAGTTTGGCGTAGTCCTCCAATCGCAAGCGGGTCTCGAGCGTTTTCTTGATATAACGGATATCATCTCGATGTCGAAAGTCCTGGTGAATGAAGGTGTCAACATCGCGGAATTGCAGTTTGATGGCGGCGCGCACGTTGTTAAAGCGCACAACTTGCGCGAAGTTATTGATGATCTTCAGGCCCCGCTGCAAGTCGCCCAAGTGGTTGTTGGCCAACTCCAGCACGAATAACTCGTCGAATATGTCGTTACCAGTCATGAGTGTGCTTGTCTGTCCAAATTGTCGTGCTGTTACTTGGTATAAGTATGGTAATGTCCTTATTCCTTAACTACATTGTCCATTAGTTCAGTCTCTTCCAGGAATGGGTACATGTCCTCTAGATTGGGAGAGACGATCCGCCCGTCGGCCAATTGCCTGGCCTTCGATCGGGGCTCGAATTCCTGATTGCGATCCAGTAAAACATCGATCAGCGCCGGTCCATCGGCTGCCAGTGCCCGGTCGATTGCCCCTAGCTGGGACTGGCGGTCGATGCGGGTCGACGGAATGCCATAAGCACAGGCCACTTTGACCATGTCGGGCAGAGACGCGCCGCTGCTTGCGCATTCGCCGGTGAGACGCCCGAAGAAACCGGATTGCGTCATGCGCATCGAGAGATATCCGGAGTTATTCAGAACGAAAATCTTGACCGGTAAGTGATGATGAACAATTGTTTGTAGCTCCTGGATGTTCATCTGAATGCTGCCATCTCCCGCAAGACAGACGACCCGTCTGCCGGGGCGAGCAAAAGCGGCGCCGATCACGGCCGGCAGGTCGTATCCCATGGAGGCGGAACCTGAATTGGAAATAAGCCGTTGTTGTCGGCGCAGATGCATCGTCTGGAAGGGCACGATGCACGCAGTTGCATTGGCGCAGACCACGACATCATCCTCCGCAAGCTTCGCTGACAACTGCTCGACAAAGTAATAAGGATTCAACGGCGGTCCCGGCTGGCGCTGACGATCTTGCACGACGGGATAGCGCTGAACTCGCTCGCGGCACCACGACAGCCACGCCTTGTGCGCCCCAACATGTTCATTGTCGGCATCGGACCGGGTATCCCACATTTCTAAGAGCGCCACCAGGAATTGTTTGAGGTCGCAGTGAATAGGCAAATCCGGTTGAACCGTAGGTTTGTTAAACTCGGCAGCGTCGATATCGACTTGTATCTTGAACGCGCGCGGAGCAAATGACTGCCAGTTATAGCTGGTTTGCCGAATGCTGAGCCGCGATCCCAGGATCAAAAGAAGGTCGGCACTCTGTACGGCGAAGTTTCCGGCGCGGTCCCCAATGGTACCTTGCCGTCCGCAAAACAGGGGGTCGTCAGAGGCGATGATGTCGTGGGTCCACGCGGTGGTTACGGGGATGCCGAGGTGGTGGATGAGATTGTCGAACTCAGCAACCGCGTGACCGGCGCGAACGCCGGTACCAGCGATAATCACGGGGCGCTTCGCCTTCCGGATGCGTTCGAGAACTTGCTGACAGTAGAACTTGAGTCGAGAAGGATCGCCGCCGATAGGATTCGCGGCCGCCGCATCCTCCGCTGGATCGTAACCGCGAAGATTGGCTGGGTCGATGGTCGCGGCCTGCACGTCAACCGGAATATCCAGCCAGCAAGGGCCGGGACGTCCACTCTGCGCGAGGTGCCATGCGCGCTCGAGGTGATATCGAATTGAGAGCGGATCGTCGATCATCACCGCATACTTGGTGATGCCGCCGACCATGGCGACGATGTCGGCTTCTTGGTCGCCCAGTTGACGCAGGCCAGTAATGCCTTGGGCGCGCATGCATGTCTCGCGTTTTACCTGTCCGGAGATGACCAGCATGGGTACGGAGTCCGTCCATGCGCCAAAAACTCCGTTGAGGGCGTTGATGCCGCCAGGTCCGGTCGTCACATTGACTACGCCGGGCAGGCCGCTGACGCGAGCGTAGGCTTCCGCAGCCATCGCGGAGGCCTGCTCATGGTGATTACAAACATAATGCATGCGCGGTTCGCGGCCGATGGAGTCGTTCAGGTGCATGCTGCCGCCGCCGGTGACGAGAAAAATGTGGCGCACCCCCCAATCTGCGAGCCGGCCGGTAATGTAATCAGAAAGCTTCATCGCCGTGCGGCCTCGGAAGTTACTTTGGAGCGGACTTGCGGGCGACCTGTTGAGTTCGAGCCGCGTAGNNTGAGAGCACAGGGTTACTAAGCCCGAGCTGACGGACTTGAGCGCTGATCTCGTCGTCGTGCAGCAATGTTGCAATGATGATGGGCTCGTGTGTGCCGGCGATATCCTGATGACCAACAACGGGAGCGCCCGCAAATTTCTTACCCTTCAGTATTGGGTTGTTGTCTACTAATGCGCGAATTGTAAGTTTCGCGAAACAAGGTAAGGCGAGAAGCTTCATCGCCAACTGACCTGCGCCCCAAAGAATGACCTGCGGAGTATCAGTAAGTTGTTTGGCCAAATGCTGGTTGATCTGTTCCATCTGCTCTGCGGAATGCTGGATATAGGAATCGATGGCCGACGACAATTCGCGGTCCCGCACCACCGCGCGCTCCTCGGCAATTTCACCCTGATCGCGGAAAACTCCAAAAACCGCGGGATAGAGCGTTTCCTCCGCTGTCTGAATCAGCTTTTGCTCCACCAGAACCGGCTTGAAGCCGAAGCGGCGGGTGGCGTTCTCAAGAGCACACTTCGAAAAGTGGTTAATGTGTTCGGTGTTGAATTCCTGGAAGGGGGCATACAGATAATCGTCGTACCGGGTGGCGTCAGGGGTCTCGAGATATAAGTAACCTCCCGGCGCTAGCACACTGCGGGCAGCCGCGAAGAATGCTGGGATGTCATACACGTGTTCGAGTACGTGGCTGAACACGACGCAGTCGAATTTGGGCATGTGCGCTGGTGCCGACGCGATGGAGCCCACATAAGCCTCAAATCCGCGCTCGCGGCACGCCGCCGCACAGCGCGGCGAAGGGTCGAGTCCGGCGACAGCTGTGAATCCCTGGTCGCGGAGAGCAGTCAGCAATCCGCCCGTGGCGCAGCCGGCATCGAGAATGCTGGCGGAACGCGAAGGCACGGCACGAGCAATGTCTCGGGCGGCTATCGCGAGTCGAGCGGCATCGTAGGATGAAACGCCACTGCCCGTCGCCGTCGCCGAGTCGTCATACTTTGACCACTCGCAGTAAAAGTAGTCGTAGTCACGCTGCGTGGCCGCGGGATCGGCGTAAACAAAACCGCAGCGGTGGCACACGACCACGCCGTATTCGCTCGGAAGAGGATAGCCGTCGGGAACGATGAATCGCTGATGATGACAAAGCGTGCGCCCGGCGGCGCCGCAAACACCGCAGCCGCGATGAGGTTGAGAAGCGAGAGTGGCGGCGCTATGCATGGGACCCTCGGGCGGCGACGTCAGCTTTCGGAATCTCGCGCTCGACGAGAGACTTTCCAGAAAACCATTGGTAGGTGCGGCGAATGCCTTCGCGCAGCGTTACCTGGGCACTGAGACCCAACTCTTCGCGCGCTCTCGTCGTGCTGGGCACATAGCGGTGCGCCGGCGCTCCAGGAGTTGGCGTGGAAGCGATCTCTACTTTGCCTGCTGGTTGCAGCGAGACAGCGACTTCATGCGCGAGGGCCGCGATGTTCACTGCGTCTTCGGAGCCGACGTTATAGGCCCGGCGCGACTCTCCCTTGAACAGAATCGTCCACAGCCAGACCATGAGATCGGAAGCGTAAAGATAAGATCGCACCGCGGAGCCATCTCCCTGGACGCAAATCGTCCCGCGAGGCGGCCGAGCATTATTTGGACGGTCGCTACTCAGACGATCGTTGATAAAGTTGCCGATTGCAAAGTGCGTGTCGAGCTGCATGTACGGCCCGACGAATGCGAAGCAGCGAGCGATCTTAACTTCGAGAGCGGAGGTCGCCGCGAGCGAACATAACAACTCCGCCGCGCGCTTACCCTCGGCGTAGGCATTCGAGGCGTCGAGCGGATCCGGGCCCCCGGAAAACGATTCCGGCATGTGGGTGAGCTCCGGCGGTTGAGTTCCATAAACTGCGCCAGAGCTGACGAACAGTAGCTTCCTTACACTTTTTGCCGCTGCAAATTCCAATGTGCGGCGTGTGCCCTCGACGATGGTGTCGAACATTACCAGCGGCGCCTTCCGATTGAGCGTGGCGCTGGCTTCAGTAGCGGCATGAATGACGTGCGAAAACGCATCTTGCGGAAATGCATCGCGGCGGACGTCGGTCGCATACAGCGCAATAGAGCGGTCGCGAGCGAGGTGTGGAGCTTTCTGCGCCAGCGCTTGAGGGTGCCGCGCAACCGCAACCGCACGAGCGTTGAGATCCAATCGCCGGTTAGCCCATGCAAAGGTTTCCAACAGCCAGCATCCGAAAAAACCCGTGGCGCCGGTGATCAGAATGCGCTGGCCGCGCAACTCCTGCCAAAGAGTCTCGGTCCGCGCGAGGGCGTTATCGAGATCCAGTGCCAGCCGGTTTGTCGTTATTCCCCGAGTCATTGTTGTCGATGCCTTATGCTCCGCGAACGGCGGACGCGGCTTTTGGAATCTGGTGGAAAGTCTCCGTCGTATAGTCGAGCATTGCTTGCGTGATGCCGGGGTAGAGGCCGATCCAGAAAACGTTGTTCATGACGAAATCCGTATTCCGCAAATCTCCGACCACACGCTTGCGAATGTCGCGATAAGCGGGTTGACGCAGCAGATTACCGCCGAAAAGCAGGCGGGTAGCGATGTTTCGTGATTCCAGAAAATGCACGATCTGGTTGCGAGTTGCCGGAGCGTCTTCACGCACAGCAAGCGGAAAGCCGAACCAACTCGGGTCCGAACGCTCCGTGGCCTTGGGCAAAATGAAGATGTCTTCAAGATCGCCAAGCGCGTCATGAAGCTTGGCAAAGTTGGCGCGACGCGCGGCGATGAAACCGGGCAGCTTTTTGAGCTGCGCAACTCCGACGGCGGCTTGCATGTCAGTCGCCTTGAGGTTGTAGCCGATATGGCTGTAAATATATTTGTGGTCGTAGCCCGCTGGCAGGTCGCCGAGTTTCCACTCAAAGCGGCAACCGCAGGTGTTCGACTTTCCGGGATCACACCAGCAGTCGCGGCCCCAATCGCGAAAAGACTCGGCTAATTTCTTGAGCGCCGGCGACTGTGTAAGCACGCATCCCCCTTCACCCATGGTGATGTGGTGCGCAGGATAGAAACTGGTGGTGGCGAGATGGCCGAAAGTGCCGACACCGCGTCCCTTGTAGAGAGAGCCGACAGCATCGCAGCAATCCTCGATCACCCACAGATTGTGTTTCGTCGCCAGCGCAAGCACGGCGTCGACGTCGAAAGGATTGCCGAGAGTGTGCGCCAGCACGATAGCTCTTGTGCGATCTGAAACAGCGTCTTCCAGTTGAGTTGTATCTATGTTGTAAGTCGGCAGTTGAACATCGACAAAGACAGGGATAAGTCCATTCTGAATGATCGGGTTGACGGTGGTCGGAAAACCCGCCGCCACGGTGATGACCTCGTCCCCGGCGGAGAGCTTGCGTTCGCCGAGCGATGGAGACGTGAGACAAGAAAGCGCCACGAGGTTGGCGGAAGATCCGGAGTTGACAAGTGAAGCACAGCGCGCGCCCATGAACGCGGCAAACTCGCGCTCAAACTGGGCGGCGAAGCGGCCGGTCGTAAGCCAGGCGTCCAGCGACGCTTCTACCAGAAGTTCCAGCTCGGTCGAGTCAAAGACTTTTCCGGAGACGGGTATGCTGCTTTGTCCGGGCACGAATGCCGGTGGCTCCAGTGCGACAGCGTAATATTGCTGGACGAGCGCCCGGACTTCTTCACGGAGTTGGGCGGCACTTTTGGAATTCTGGCTGGTGGTCGTCGTCATGGTCAAGTTATCCCCGGCCCGCGTGAGCCATGGCTGAGGGAGCACCTAGAAATTCGCGATACCATTCGAGCGTGCGATCAAGGCCGGACTCAAGCGTGAACTGCGGTTGCCAGTTGAGCACGGTGCGAGCTCGCGCGGCACTTAAGAACTGATGACGAATTTCGTTACTGGCTTGGTTGAGTACCTCAGGGCGCAGGGACGATTTCATCTTTCGTAGAATCAGTTCCACGATGTCAATTACGCTCACCTGACTTTCATTAGAAAAGTTGAAGGCCTGGCCGCGGAGAGCGGGATCCGACAGAAGTCGCTCTGCGAGCAGCATGTAGGCGGCTGCGCCATCCTCGATATAGAAATAATCGCGGACAAATTTGCCGTCCGATCGCACGATAGGCGGCTCTTTGCGAATAATTGAGCGAATCGTACCTGGAACGACGCGGTTCCAGTTAAGGTCGCCACCGCCATAAAAATTTCCACAGCGTGTAATCGCAACCGGCAAGTTGTAGCTCGCAGCATAACTCTGCGCGAGCAAATCGGCGCAAGACTTACTGACGTCGTAAGGATGGCGGCCTTGCAGGGGCATTGTTTCGTTGTAAGGGAGATGTTCTTGATCGCCATAGGCCTTGTCCGAAGAGGCCACGACAATCGACGCTACCTTGGGTGAGCGCCGGCAAGCCTCGAGCACATTCCATGTGCCTTCGATGTTGGTCGAGAACGTCGAGATCGGATTGCGATTGGCGATGCCGACGATGGTCTGGGCCGCCAGGTGAAAAACGATTTCGACTTCATACTCGCCGAGCGTGCGCTCGATCAATTCTCGGTCCGTAATATCGCCGCGGACGGTATTGACTTGCTCAATGCGCCCGCTGCGCACGAGTTCGCTCTGAGGAACCCAGTCCCGCACCAGGCAGATGACATTCGCGCCGCTCTCCATCAGTTGCTTCACCAGCCACGACCCCAGCAATCCTGTGCCGCCGGTGACGAAGACCGAGCGATCCCGCCAGAATGAGTTCATTTCGCCCACACTTTCCAGGGAGTTTGTTCGCTCGCCCAAAGCTCATTCAGATATTGGTATTCGCGGTAAGTGTCCATGGCGAAGAAAAATCCATCATGGCGATAGGCCATGAGCTGTCCTTCGCGCGCCAAACGCTCCAGAGGTTCACGTTCGAGGACGCACTCCGGGCCTCCCAGGTAATCGAGCACGCGCCGGTTGAAGACGAAGAAGCCTGCGCTGATCAATCCGTTGGCTTTGGGCTTTTCCATGAAGCGCTGAACCCGGCCCTGGGTGTCGGTTTCGAGCACTCCGAAGCGCGAGATCGGCGGAACCGACGTAACCGTGGCAAGACGTCCATGCTGGCGATGAAAGTCGAGCAGGCTATTGATATTCACATCGCTCAGGCCATCGCCATAGGTCAACAGAAACGTATCGTCATCCTCGAGATAGCGAGCAACGCGCTGTAAGCGTCCGCCCGTCATAGTTTCAAGACCGGTGTCGGCGAGGGTAACGGCAAAGTCCTGCTCCTCATGAGCGCCCATGAATTCGATCTGTGACTTGCGCCCCAGGCAAATCTTGAAGTCGCTATTCATGGCCTCGTAGTTCAGGAAGTAATCCTTGATCATGTTGCCGCGATACCCGAGGCAAAGAATGAACTCGCGCATGCCGTAGTGGGCATACATTTTCATGATGTGCCACAGAATCGGCCGTCCGCCGACTTCGACCATAGGTTTGGGGCGGAATTCGGTTTCTTCCCGGAGACGGGTACCTAATCCACCACACAGAACTACGACCTTCATAGCTGGGTTTCCTGGCAGCGCCGGCGACAGGCGCCGGCTGGTATCTTTTGGACGTTGTACTTCTGAACCTTGTCTTCTCAACGACGTTCTTAATGAATGCGCTATGCGGACTTATCTGCACTGTTTATCGTCAGAAATCCGGTCCGCAAATCAGTTATCCCACATGCGCGTGTGGAAGGCAGTATTACGGAAGTCACCGAGTGGGCGTCGATTCGAGCGTAAGCGCCGGTCGAAGATCAGCGATCGCTCTGTAGAGGTTGGTTTGCGTCGGCAAAAGAAATGTGACGATGCCCAAAGAAACTAAATAACACTGAAAAAACGAGAACGATGGCGCCGGCAATGTAAGGGGCGCTGCGATCGTGTCCGGGCTGGCGGCGGATGAAGCCGACGACGAAAGGGAGTGCGGCGGCGGACACGATCATGCCGGTGGCGTAGACGCCCACGCAGCGGATCCATTCCCTGAGGTAGTTGCCTTTAGTCTTGAATACAAACCACTTATATCCGAAGAAAGCGAACGTGATGCTGAACAGATTAGCTAGGAGGCTGGCGAGAACGTATCCGTAAGTGAAGATCGGAGTTAGAAGCAAGGTGAACAACGCAAAGCACGCGTAGCCGAAAGCCGTGTTGCACGCGCCGACAGCTAAGTACCGGATCAGGGTCAGCTTGCGTGGATTCGCTACTCTGGCGCTCGGCTCGGCGAGCGGAGGCAGCTCAGAGATAGCCTGGTGATTGTCCATCCGCATTTGTGATCATGGTAGCCGGATGAACTGGGAACACACAGGTTACTATCGTTACCATCACGATTGGGCGGGGGCTGCTGCTCGCTTGGGGAAGATGTCTCCCACACGGCGGATCTCGGCACCCACCGCCTTCAGTTTTTCTTCAATATTTTCGTATCCACGGTCGAGATGATAAACGCGGTCGATAATAGTCTCGCCGTCGGCCACCAATGCCGCCAGAACAAGCGATGCGGAGGCGCGCAGGTCCGAGGCCAGAACGGCGGCGGCGCTGAGCGGAGTTCCGCCGCGGATAATGGCGCGCCTTCCCTCGATCTTGATGTTAGCGCCCATGCGCACCAGTTCCTGCACGTGCATGAAGCGGTTTTCGAAAATATTCTCTGTGACGATCGAAGTGCCTGCCGCCTGCGTGGTGAGTGCCATATATTGCGCCTGCATGTCGGTGGGAAAGCCGGGATACTCTTCTGTGTTCATGTCCGCGGCAGCGATGGGTTGATCTCCCATCACGCGGACAGAATCGGCTTTGATCGCTGTCTTCACTCCGGCTTCGGCCAGCTTCTGCAGAATGGCAGTGAGGTGCGTGGGATCGCATCCGGCGATGTTGAGATCGCCTCCGGTCAGCGCGCCGGCGATGATGAATGTTCCCGCCTCGATGCGGTCGGGGATGATGCGATGCTTCGCACCGTGCAGCTTGGAGACACCGGTCACACGAATCGTGGAGGTGCCGGCACCCTGGATTTTCGCTCCCATGGCGTTGAGCAGCGCGGCAAGGTCAGCGACCTCCGGCTCGCGGGCGCAATTCTGCATGATCGTCTCGCCCTCGGCCAGCGTTGCCGCCATCAGCAAATCCTCGGTGCCCGTTACGGTAATTCTGTCGAAAACAATTTTCGCGCCGCGCAGCCGTTCTGCAGTGGCCTCGACATAGCCATGCTCCTGCGTGATCTTTGCGCCCAGGCTTTCTAACCCTTTGATGTGCAGGTCGATGGG
>PMSZ01000418.1 GCA_003168235.1 Acidobacteriaceae bacterium | reverse complement strand
ATCGATCTTTTTTTTAGCGACAGCGATATGCCCATCCGCGAGCAGGAAATCCGCCGCTTTCTGCCGCAGCTCAGTCCCTATGGCCTGATCCTGATGCACGACGCCAGTTCGCACTTGAAGATCGTTCGCGAAGCCGCCCTCAAACTCGAACAGGAAGCCCTGATCTCGGCCGTCCTCTTGCCCACGCCGCGCGGGCTAGTCGTGGCTCAGAAACGAGAGGGACGAAAATAGAGACGGGGTTTGTGCCTTCTCCCGCATCGAGAGAATCGGCAGCGCGGGCGGAGATGCGGCAAACGGCGTGAAGCTCCAGCACTGCTCAGGGATCGTTCCGATGAACGATCCCAAGAATGAAACCCACCAGCGTCAGGAGTGACCCAATAAACAGGACAACGAACATGTTGCCCGACACGAGTGAGGACAGCCCACCCATCAAGAGGCGATTCCTGTTCTGGTAACCGTAAAACTCAACACCGTTCGGAATCTCTTCATTTCGAAGGCGTTACTTCCCCGGCTGAATTTTGGCCCTAAACCCGTTCATCTTCGTGCGCCCGCCATACGGAAACTTGGGGATTCGCTTTAGCCCTTTAGGGCATTAGTTCAGCTTGAGACCAGCCGAACGAGCAAGCTTCCTCTGCTGTCGGTCGAAGCTGTAGAGGTAATCCGCCCCCAGTTCAAGCGCTGCCGCCACATGCAGAAGGTCGGCGGTCCGAGTGCCCAGTTTGGCGGTGGTTTGTCGCGACAGTTGGCACGCCCGCTCAAAGAACGTTTCCGCCACCTCTCGGAGTTGAAAAACCCCGTCGCGCAAATGCTTCTCGAAGTCGTCCAACGCAGACTGTGCTTGCGCTGGGGAGACTTCTTTTCGAAAAGTTCGCAACTCCAGCGCATTGACGACTTCGAGCTCTCCCAAAGTAGTCAGGAAACGGTCTCCTGGGGAAGCCTGCATCGTCTGCACCGCGACTGGGGAGTTAGCGTCCAGGCTGTATAGGGATACCAGGATACTGGTGTCGACGTAGATCTTCAACACCGGTCTCGATCCTTAGATATCAGTTCGGCGCCACTCACGGCCAAAACTTTGTCGCCATAGATTTTGCGCAACCGCCCCATAAAATCAGGGAGTTCTTTCGCGGTTTTCGCCGCTTCCGCGCTTTCCGGCACCAGCCGCCCGATCACCCGCCGGTGCTTGGTGATTTGGATTTCCTCGCCCCTCAGCAAAAGGCGCTCAATCTTCTTGAAATCGTAGCGCAGGTCCCGAACCGAGGCTTTGGTCATGTGATACATTTTAGCATCACAAGTAGAGCGCCGCAATAGGAACACTCAGCATCGCNNGCGACTGGCCACTGGCAACTGCTCTAACGCTTCACCAAATCCTCCGCCAGCAAATGCGCCTTCTCCGCCAGCGTGCTTGCCCGGCGCACATCACCTTCGTGCAATGCCGCACGCGCGCCATCCATGTAGTTGTGGATCTGCCCCATGGTTTCCTGCTGTTGCGCTGCCAGCGTACGCCCTGTGATCTGCTTTAGCTGGTCGCCTGCCGAGTCCAGCCATCGTTCAGCATTCTGGCGCTCCCGTGCGGTTTCCGCAGAAGTGAGGCCGGGGGAAATCTGCGCCGTCGGTTCGCGCGCCCCGCCCTCGTGAACCACAATCTTCCGCGGAGCGCCATCGGGCGACCGCGCTGGCAGCTTGTGCTTCGAGTGTTTCTTCGCTGCGCTTGTCGAAGGCGCGCTCGCCGGAGCTTGTCCAGGGGGCAGCGTGGCACCGCCTGCAGTGTCCGGTTGTTGAGCCAATCCAGCGGCCGGGAAACTCAGCCAAAGCGCGATCGCGAGTCCACAGGCAAGTCGCATAACCGTTCCAACAGAATTGTTCCGCACCATTGCCCGGAACGCAAGGGGACGGCGCGCGGAAATCGACGGAAATCAGATGGCAGGATTCTCTGCGCCGATGCATCAGATTATGCAGGTTATACTGGCCAGAGGTTGGCAGACGAGGGTGTCATATGGGTCGTCTACGGGCCTGCATTGCAATTGCGGGCGTTACCTTTTTCGCTATATCGTCTGTCGTTATATCGTCTGTTCAGGCGCAAACTGTGCCAGCTGACGCGATCACACTCAAGTCTTCCACCGAATTGGTGCTGATTCCCACCGTCGTTAACGATAAGTCCGGCGCCCACATTTCAGGCCTCAGAAAAGAAGAGTTTGCCCTGAAGCAAGACGGCAAGCCTCACCCGATAGCTATTTTTGAGGAGGTCAAGACCGATTCGGCGCCAGTGCACCGCTCCGAAGGGGAGCATGGAACCTTCAGCAACTTCCAGACCGGCGGCAGCGACTATCACCGCCTCAATATCATCGTTTTAGACTTCCTGAACACTCCACCTGGCGATCAGGCCAACGCCAGAAACGAACTGCTCAAGTTTCTGGCAGAGGCCGCGGAATCGGGCGGGCCCATGTGTCTGCTGGCACTCAGCCGCCGCGGGCTGACTTTGATTCACGATTTCACGGATGATCCGAAGCTTCTCGCCGCAGCGGTGCGTCAGGTGGAATCCAACAAAGCGCCGCTGATCCATGATCAGATAGTGGCCACTGACCACCCCCCGGTCACCGATTTGGCGAGCGCGATCGTTACGCAGCTGATCCGGGAACAATTGCAATCCGAGGCTCTGTTGGCATCGACAGAAGCCAAAGACACCGCTTTGCTTACTGTTCAAGCGCTGCAGCAAATTGCGAAGGCCTTTCGCGGCATGCCCGGACGGAAGTCGTTGATCTGGGCCAGCGCCGGCTTTCCCTTCTCGCTGAGCTCGCCCTCCTATCTAATGTGCGAGCCCGCCTGTCCGGTTCACCAGCGCGATGAAATACAGGGGTCCTACGACAATCTGTGGAAAATGATGAACGATGCTCAGATTGCTATCTACTCGGTCGATCTAAGGGCGGCTGATTCCGGCGTGAACATGACGGGCGGAGGCGTTCGTCCCTCCGATATCGGCGATGCCCAATTTGATACCGATGCTCAAGCGCAATGGAAACGGCAGGACACGGACAGCGCCCTCCAGCTCTTCGCGGAGAATACCGGCGGTAAAGCATTTCTAGGCGGCGGCAACCTGGCGCAATCTTTTCGTCAGGCCACACAAGATGACAGCAGCTACTACATGATCGGCTATTACGTCCCGCGAGGCAGCACCAAGCCGGGATGGCATCAGGTCTCGGTGACCGTCGGCCGTAAGGGCGCGCACGCCCGCTACCGCAACGGTTTCTATCTTTCCCGGGACACGTCTCCCACTTCCGCCCGGCAAGACGTGCAATTAGCGTTAAGCTCTCCGCTGGATTTTGTTGGTGTGCCGGTCTCGGTCACCTGGTCCGGCAAAGATGCCGGGAAGTCCGCCGGCAAGGTCAGGGTGCGATTCGACCTGGTGATGCCGCCCAGCTTTGCCTCGGTGGATGAATCAGATCAGAACCACATGGTGGTTGATATCGCCGCCGTGGCGAGGAATCTGAATGGAGATGTGGTTGCAGAACTCTCTCAGCGCGTTGAGACTCACCTGAAACCGGATGGCTTGGAACAGATCCGACACAACGGCATGACCTACCGCAACGGGCTTCAGCTTCCACCCGGAGAGTACATCGTGCGTTTTGTCGTCCGGGATTCCTTAGGCAATCGCATGGGAAGCGTCGCCGCACCCGTCAAAGTAAGCCCGTAATCTCAGACGATCGCGAGGACGATCGCGAGGGCCGCGGACAAAAAAACCCGCCCAAGCTGAGCTTGGAC
>PMSZ01000453.1 GCA_003168235.1 Acidobacteriaceae bacterium | reverse complement strand
GATGATGGCGTTGCTTGCGGGATGCGGAGGAAGCACGGCGAATGTGCAGAATCCTCCACCGCCGCCGCCGAACAACGTCTCCATCACATTTAGTCCCGAACCCGGAGGATCACTCGCAGTCGGGTTTTCCGAGAACCTGATCGCGGTGGTCACGAACGATCCGGGAAACGGTGGTGCGTCCTGGACCTTGACGTGCCAGATAGACCCTGGGAACAAACAGGGACTTTGCGGCGCGCTTACTGTCAACGGTGTCCAAGCGAACCATACCGCCAGCGGCTCGCCCATCACGTACACGGCGCCGTTGAGCATTTCGGCGAGCAGCATGGCCGTGGAAATCGTGGCGTTGGCGACGGATGAGCCCACTGAGAATGTGGTCGCTCCCATTACGGTTACTACTTTCGACAGTGGCTTCACGGCGGGTTACTACGTGCTGCAAGCGCAGGGCGTTGAAAATTCCTCACCTTATCAGTTTGCGGGCGTGATCGAACTGGATGGGGCAGGAGACGTTCTGGGCGGTGAGCAGACCGTTAACTCCAATGGAGTGTCGGTGACCGACCCCATCAGTCAGGCAGGGAGCAGCTACTTTCTGGGCAGCGACGGAAGAGGATTCATCACTCTCAACACGGGGGACGACACAATTGGAGGCAATGGCATTGAGACCTTCGCCTTCGTGTACCTTTCCAGCTCCCAGGCGCTGATCTCGCAGGTGGATATTCTGGCGGCACAAACCGGAGCTTCGGCCACTGGAACTATGGATCTGCAGAACAGCAGCGCTGCGGCGACAGTTCCTACGGGCAGCTACGCTTTCGTACTTAGCGGCNNGGGGTGATCGATGAGTTCATCGCGAATACGGAGAAACTGACCGGCGCTCCGATTAGTACCGGATCGACGATTTTATCTGGCCCAGATGCCTTCGGTCAGATCACGTTCACGCTGACGGGCATTGTCGACGCCAGCCATCCAAAGCCTGTGTCGATCGTGGTGACGGGATACATTGTGGATTCCACGCACATAGAACTAATCGAGAGCGATGCGGCTTCAAACAGTGGAGTTACTCCGTTCGGTACGACTGGTGGACTGGCCATCGCGCAGGCGGCGGGTAGTTATGGAACCTTTGCCAACAGCTCGTTATCCGGGAATTTTGTATATGGAATTACCGGGGTTGACCTGTCGACGGGCAACATTCCTCCGAGCGGCATTTACGTTCCGACGACGTTGACTACGGCAGCCGTGTTCAACGCCGATGGCGCCGGGGGTCTGGACACCAATAACGCGAACCAAGGATTCATGGACGTCTTTCTGCAGCTGAGTTGCGTACAGATTGCCTGCACCAAGGGAATCGATGGAGTCACGATTACGGGTTCGCAGATCAGTTCGTCCTTTACGGGATCCTATTCCGTTGACTCCAGCGGCACGGGGCGCACGACTCTGAATGGATTTAGTTTTGTTAGCGACGCGCCGAGTCCGACTTATAGCCCGACGATATTTTTCTATCTCACGGGCAATGCGAGCGGACCGGCTGCGCTCATTCTGGCAGCGGGAGATCTCACCAACAATCCTAAACTGCACTATCCATCGATTGGAACTGGGATCGCGTACCCGCAATCGAGCGCGACCCCGGGGATCAGCGGCCCTTACGGGTTGAGCTTCACGCAGGTCGGTTCGTCCGGCGAAAATGACGGTACGGGTCAGATGACTGCGAACGCGACGAGCCAAACCCTCTCGGGTTTTGCGGATAGCAGCATTAACTCGGGTCTCCCGAGCCTGCCGGACCAGAGTTTCGGGGGAACATTTAATTCCCCGGCCGATCTACCGTTCTCGGGAGTGCTGGAAAACGTCAATCAAAGCAGCGCATTCACCGTCGGGAACAATGGCAGCCAGTTCCCGGTGGATTATTACTTCATCGATCCGGAGCACGGTTTCTTTGTCGAGACCGATTTGGTAAGCCCGAGCCCAGGGTCGGCCCAGGTATCATTCGGATACTACGCGGGTCGAACGCCGCTGTGCCAAGGGTGCCCTTAGGGCGGGAATATTTCTGCGGGTTGAAGGACGGACTGACGGGCGCGCGGCAGCCTCGTTTTTCGATTCGGATTTTCGCGGGCGGGGCGCCCGCGCCACACCTGATTGGAGAGTTTTTCGGCGCTCTGCTCTTTTGCTTTTTGCCCTGTGCTCTCTTCAGGCGGTACACTTCGGAGTATGAACACGACGAACCCACCGAATGTGAAGTTTGTGCAGACCCCGGATTATCGCGAGACCTACTCCAACAGCGTGCAGATCCGCGTGAATGTCTGGGATTTTTTCCTGGTTTTCGGGACGATGCAACAAAGCTCGGAAACGCAGGTGGATCTGCGAAATTTTCAGGGAATTTATCTTAGTCCGCAACAAGCCAAAGCGCTGATGGCACTCCTGCAGCAGAATGTGACGAACTACGAGGCCGCGTTTGGGGAGATCAACCTTGAACCGCGGGGCCCGGTTGGACCCGTGCACTGATGGCAGCGCGGACGGCGCAGTCCGATAAGAAAACAAAATTTCAAACAGCGGCTTCGGGGGACTTGGCTGGCGCGTCTTTTGCCGGCGAGGCGGGAGTCCACGCGTGGGCGCGAGATTTTCTTTTGTTCGCGCTGTTCTTTGCGGGGTTGATGCTGTTGCATGCACCGCTACTGCGACTTCCTTATTTTTGGGACGAGGCTGGGTATTACATACCGGCGGCGCGCGATTTGTATCTGACGGGCACGCTGATTCCGACCACGACGATATCAAATGCGCATCCACCGCTGGTGATGGCGTGGCTGGCGCTGGCGTGGCGAATGGCGGGATATTCGCCTTTGGTGACGCGCACGGCGATGCTGGCACTGAGCGCGTTTTCCCTTTTGGGATTGTTTCGGCTGGCGCGGGTCGCGGCGAATTGGCCGGTGGCGTGGGCGACTACGGCGTTGGTGGCAGTTTATCCGGTGTATTTCACGCAGAGTTCGCTGGCGCAGGTGGACCTGGCGGCAGCGGGATTTACGTTTTGGGGATTGGCCGCATATATAAAGGACCGGCCATGGGAGCAAGTGCTGTGGTTCTCATTGGCGGCGCTGGCCAAGGAGACGGGGATTTTGGCGGCGGCGGCGCTGGCAGGGTTTGAGTTGGTGGCTTACTCTGTGGCGCCGCGACTGCGGAAGAGTCATTGGTCTGAGTTTCGTTGGTCTGATTTTCTTCCGCCGGTGGCGCGGCGAACGCGGTGGTTCTGGCTGATGCTTCCGGCGGTGCCGCTCGCGGGCTGGTTTCTCTACCATCGTTCAAAGACGGGATTTCTGCTGGGCAATCCGGAGTTTTTTCGGTACAACGTCGCGGAGACGATGGATCCGCTGCGGATTCCTCTGGCGTTCGGAATGAGGTTGTGGCAAGTCGTTGGGTATTTCGGTTTGTATCTGCTGACGCTGGTGGGAGCGCTGGCGATGCTGCGGCCACCGCAGAGGCGGCGTGGAGTCGAGGAGGAGCGTCCGAGAATTGCGTTGTGGGTGCAGGCGGCACTTCTTTGTGTATTGCTTACGTATCTGGCGTTTATGTCGGCGGTGGGAGGGGCGGTGCTGGCGCGGTACATGTTGCCGGTTGTGCCGCTGGTGATTCTGCTTTGGGTTTCGACGCTGTGGCGGCGGATGCGGTATTGGAAGTTAATAGTTGCCGCGGTCGCAATTGCGTTTGTCATGGGACTGTTTGTCAATCCACCGTATGGATTTTCGCTGGAAGATAATCTGGCGTATCGCGACTACGTTGTGATGCACGCGGAGGCCAGTCGATTTCTGGCGATGCGATGTCCAACGGCGCGGGTTCTAACAGCCTGGCCGGCCGCGGATGAGCTATCGCGACCGTGGCTTGGTTATGTGAGTCGCGGCTTTCCGGTGGTGCGGATTGAGAATTTTTCGGCCGCTCAGATTGACCTGGCTGTCGCGGCGCGCGATCGGTTTGATGTGGCTTTGGTTTTTTCGACGAAGTATGAGCCGGAACATCCTCTTATGGAGAATTGGGATGCCTGGCGGCGGGTGAAGGAAAGATTCTTTGGATATCACCGCGACTTGTCGCCGGAGGATGTTGCGCAGCGGCTGGGCGGGACGATTGTTTATCACAAGGAAGTGAACGGGCAGTGGATCGCGGTAATCGCGCTGGAGCGAGAGCAGAACGTCGGGCAGATCCCCGCTTCCACACGATCACACTCCCAGCAGATGGCAGGAGTGGGTTTTGACCACGACCCAAACATTCTTGCCGGGACGCAACTGCAAGTCATCGCGCGCCGCTAAGGTTAAGTGGACCTCGAATTCGGCTTGGCCGCAATCTACGAATGCCGAAACGATGACATCTCTCTGTTCTACGCGACGAATGGTTCCCGGCAGAATGTTGCGGGCGCTCAGGCCGCGGGGGTTTTCCGTGGCGAGCAGAAGGTCGCCGGCGCGAATTCCTACGCGCAAGTGCGAACCGACTTCGGCACGGACGAGAGGGGTTTCCAATTCCACAGTTGTCTTGGCGAGACGGCAGGTCATGGTGCCACGGGCTTCGTGCAGAGCCTGGACAGTTGCGTCGAAGGTGTTTTCGAGCCCTGAAAGATTGGCCACCGTTTCCGATCGCGGAGCGCGCATGACTTCATGCGGACGACCTTGCGCCACAATTCTTCCGGCGTCGAGCACGACGACTTCATCGCCTAAAGCAAATACTTCTTCGCCGTTGTGGGTTACGAAAAGAATCGGGACTCGGTGATGCTGATTCCACTGGCGCAGATCGGCGACCAGAAGGGACTTGGTGGGGCGGTCGAGTGCGGTCAGCGGTTCATCGAGCAACAGGGCACGCGGTTCGGTGACGAGAGCGCGGGCCAGAGCGACGCGTTGACGTTCACCTCCCGAGATTTGCGCGGGGCGGCGTTCGCGCAGGTGGTCGATGCGGAAGGCAGTGAGCATTTCGCGGGCGCGAGCCTGACGCTCCGTGGCGCTCAGGGCGCGAAGTCCGTAGGCGACGTTTTCTTCGGCGCTGAGATGCGGGAACAACGCAAGATCCTGATGAACGTAGCCGATGCGGCGCTTCCAGGCAGCGACGTTTTGTTGTTTCTCCGAATCGTAGAGAGTTTCGCCGCCAACGGAGATGCGGCCTTCGTCGGGAGGGGTGAGTCCGGCGATGCAATCGAGCAGGGTGGTTTTGCCCGCACCCGACGCGCCGAAAATTATTGTGAAACCGGCCAGCGCGCGCAAATGAACATTCAAAATGAAGCTGCCCTCGGGATTGGCGAAGCGCTTGCGGACGCGGACTTCGAGTTCGGAGGAGATCGACTCGGTGAATACGGGCTTTGCGGCCTGGATCGGAAAGGGAATTTTCAGCGCCATGGTCCTACCGCCCAGGGACGCCGGTTGGTGCTGTACCGATTCAATCCGAAAACGATCGACAGGACCAGGAACGAAACGACTAACAGCAGCAGAGCGGTCTGATTTGCGCTGGAGTAATTGGCCGCTTCCACCTGGTCGTAGATGTCGATGGAGATGGTGCGAGTGACGCCGGGAATATTGCCTCCGACCATCAGTACGACACCAAATTCGCCGAGTGTGTGGGCGAAGCTGAGGGCGAAACCGGTGACCAGTCCGGCTTTGGAGAGGGGGAGCACGATGCGGCGAAAAGTCTGCAGGGGAGAATGGCCGAGCGATGCGGAGGCACGGAGCAAGGTGGGGTCGACGGCCCCGAAGGAGGCGGCGAACGGTTGGACGGCGAAGGGAAGACTGTATAACAAGGAGCCGATGATGAGGCCTTCAAAAGTAAAGGCCAGGGTGTGGCCGGTGAGCGATTCCCACCAGCGGCCGATGGGGCTGCGCGAACCGAGAGCGACCAGGACATAGAAACCGAGAACCGTCGGCGGCAGGACGATGGGAAGAGCGACGGCGGCTTCGACCAGGAATTTCCAGCGCCAGCGGGAATAAGTGAGCCAACAGGCGATGGGGATTCCGATGGCGACGAGCAGCGTAGAGACAATGGCTGCGAGACGTACGGTCAGCCAGAATGCCTCCCAGTTCATTTGGTTTTTACTCCATCAGGATGTTCTTGCAATGGCAGGCTGAAGCCATAACTGGTGAGCAGGGAACGGGCTTCGGGACTGCGCAGGAAGTCAAGGAATTTGCGGGCTGCGTCGGACGCTTTTGATTTGGAGAGCACAACGGCGGCCTGGTTCAGAGTGGGATAGGCATCGAGCGGGATGGTCCAGTAGCGGCCTTTGTGTTTCATGGCCGGCGCTAGAGCGTGGGAGAGCGCAACGAGTCCGGCTTGGGCGTTGCCGGATTCGACGAACTGCGCGGCTTGCGCGATGTTTTCTCCGATGACCAGACGGCTGGAAACCTGATCGTAGATTCCGAAGTGACGAAGCGTGGCAGCAGCGGCGCGTCCGTAGGGTGCGGTTGCTGGATTGGCGATGGAAATCTTCTTGACCGAAGGGTCGAGCAAAGCCTTGATGCCAAGTTTCGAAAGATCGAGCGGCGACTTGTTTGGAACCCACAACACCAGGCGGCCGACGGCGTAGCGATATAGCGTGTCTTTGGAGGCCAAACCCTCGTTGATCAGTTGCTGCGGATAATCTTCGTCGGCGGAGAAAAAGACGTCGAAGGGAGCACCGTTGCGGATCTGGTTAGTCAGGTTGCCGGAGGCTCCGAAAGAGAGCTTTACGGCTTGTCCGGTCTTCTTCGTGTAGGTTGCGGCGAGTTCGGGCAGAGCGGCGCTCATATCGGCGGCTGCGGCGACGGTGATCTCCTGGCCGAAGGCCGATGCGCACAGCAACGCGAGCGTCAGGCGGCAAAGTGCCTTCATGATGTCCTTCGCAGGCGAGTATAACGCGGGCCAGAAGCGAAGAGCAGCTAGAAAAGGCCGATCAAGACCCAAAACCGTCAATCGATATTAGGCCGTATCGGAAACGGGCAGTTTCGCGCCCAGCCATGCGAACGCTCCGCGCACGATGAAAACGTTCAACAAAATTGAAATCAAGGAGGCGGCAATGACGGTACTGAAAATATTCTCGGCCACCATGTTGGCCGATCGCGCGACCTGCACGACTACAAATGACAACTCTCCGATTTGCGTCAGGCCTGCGGCGACAAGAGTTGCGGTCCGAAATGGATAGCGGAAAAGCCAGACAACCGCTGTCCAAACGAGAAATTTGCCGAACACGATGAGTAGAAGCATCATGCCAAGAAGCGGCAGGTTGCGGAGGAGCACTTTGGGATCGATCAGGGTTCCGAGCGAAACGAAGAAGAGCGCTACGAAGGCATCGCGAAGAGGAACCAGTTGCGAATGCGCATCGTGAAGGTCATGGGAGCTGCCGAGGGACAATCCGGCAAGGAAAGCGCCGAGGGCAACGGAGAAACCCACCGCCTGGGCCAAGGCAGCGGTGCCGAGACAAATGGCGAGGGCGGCTAAGAGGAAAACTTCCGGGTCTTTGGTGGCTTTGGCGCGCAAGAGAATGCGCGGGATTACTTTCATCGCGAGGAAAATCAGCGGAACGAGGAGCAGCAGCGCCTTACCAAGAATCCAGGCGGCCTGCGCGAAGCGCCCTTCGCTTGAGCCGGCGAATACGGGGAGGACGACCGTCATGCAGATGACGGCGAGATCTTCGATCAGGGTGATACCGATCATCACGCGGCCGACGGTTGTATTCAGCTTGCCGGAGTCGTTCAACAATCGCGCGAGAACCATGGTGCTTGCCACGGAGACGGTGGCACCGATGACAACTCCCTCGGTCAGGCTGCGTCCCAAGAGTTTGGCGGTGGCCATGGCGACGCCGGTCATCAACAAAATTCCGAGCGGGGCACCGACGAGAGCCACCCATTTCACGCGCATTAAGTCGGGGATGGAAAACTCGACTCCGATGGAAAACATGAGGAGGACGACGCCGACCTCAGCAAACACCTCAAAGGTGTGCAACTCGGAAAGGTGGGGGCCGGGGGTGTACGGGCTAATGAAAATTCCGCCCAGAATGAAGCCAATAATCAAGGGAAGATGAAGGCGCCAGGCAACCAGTCCGCCTAAGACGGCAGCCACGAAGATGTAGGTCAGATCGCGGAAGAGGAGCGGGTTCGGGTCCATGGGTTATCTACCGAGGGTTATCCAGCGAGCGGACGGCTGATCATGGTTCACGGTAGTTCCTGGTTAAACGCGGAAGCGGAAAAATTGATTTCCATATCCTAGCCGCAGCGAGAGAAATGTGGAAGAGTGTGGCGGCATATAATCGTTTGGCATTTGTCTTTCTTGTCTTTTTGTAATGGGGAGGAATTTTGGCCTACGACGATCTGAGGGACTGGATCAAAGCGCTGGAGCGAGCGGGCGAATTGAGGCGCGTGCGAACAGAAGCCGACCCGATTCTGGAGATCACGGAAATTGCCGACCGGGTTTCGAAGAGCCGAGACAAGCATGGGGATGTTGGCGGGAAGGCGCTGCTGTTCGAGAACGTGAAGGGATATCCGGGAGCGCAGCTTCTGATCAACCAGTTCGGATCGGCGCGCCGGATGCGGCTGGCGCTCGAAGTCGATGCACTGGATGAAATTGCCGGGCGGATTCGCGGGTTCATGGATGTGAAGTCTCCGCAAGGATTTCTGGACAAAATGAAGATGCTGCCGATGCTGGCGGAAGTGGGGAAGTTGTTTCCGAAGACGGTGACGACGGGACCTTGCAAGGAAGTGATCAAGCGCGACAATTTCTCGCTGCTCGATTTTCCGATTCTGCAGTGCTGGCCGAAAGATGCGGGGCGGTTCATCACGCTGCCGTGTGTGATTACGCGCGATCCGAAGACGGGGAAGCGCAACGTGGGTATGTATCGCATGCAGATTTATGACGAACGAACGACGGGCATGCACTGGCAGCGGCAGAAGGTGGCGGCGGAACATTATCGGGATAGATTGCGGGAGACGCAGAGTGGAGCGTCTCTGAAAGTGGATCTGATGGCGCGGTCTTCGGGCGGCGCGATGCTGGCTGCAGGGGAGCGTCCGTCGGGGCGAATGGATGTGGCGGTTGCGATCGGGACCGATCCGGCGCTGACTTTTTCTGCGATTGTGCCAGCGCCTCCGGAAGTAGAAGAGTTTATCATTGCGGGATTTCTGCGGCAGAAGCCGATGGAATTGGTGAAATGCGAGACGGTGGATCTGGAGGTTCCGGCGAATGCGGAGATTGTGCTTGAGGGTTATGTGAACCTTGACGAACTGCGCACGGAAGGGCCGTTCGGCGATCACACGGGATTTTATTCGCTGGAGGATGAGTATCCGGTGTTTCACGTCACTTGTGTGACGCATAGAAAAGATCCGATCTACGCGACGACGGTGGTGGGTAAGCCTCCCCAAGAAGATGCATGGATGGGGAAGGCGGTAGAAAGGATTGTTCTGCCGCTGATGAAGCTGACGATTCCCGAACTGGTGGACGTGAATCTGCCGATCGAAGGCGTGTTTCATAATCTGATGATTGTTTCGATTCGCAAATCGTATCCGGGGCAGGCACGCAAGGTAATGAATGCTATCTGGTCGCTGGGGCAGGCGATGTTTACGAAGTGCATCATCGTGGTGGATGAAGACGTGGACGTGCAGGACGTGGCCGATGTGACGCTGAAGGCGCTGAATAATATCGATCCGGAGCGCGACATTCAGTTCACGCTGGGGCCGGTGGATTCGCTCGACCACTCCGCGCGGCTGGCGAACTATGGATCGAAGATGGGAATTGATGCAACGCGAAAGTGGACGACGGAGGGATTCGGGCGTCCGTGGCCGGATGAGATTGTGATGGACGCGAAGACCAGGGCGATCGTGGACGGGAAATGGCGGGCGCTGGCGAAGGAATTGGGGATGGAGTAGCCACATTTCACCAGAGGTTCATCACTCGCCGAAGTGGCGGGATTGCGGCGACTGAAAGCTAAATGCAAAGTGCCCATTCTGATGTCGCAACTGGCGCGTCAGATGGGCACTTTTTGCAGTCGTGCTGCTATCGGGGAGGCTTTTTTTCCGCGGGTGCGGGCTTGCTCTCTTCACGAGGCGCGCTTTGATGCTCGGGTTTTTGCTCGGCCTTTGGCGCGCTTTCGGCGCGCGGCGCACTCTCATGACGCTCGGGAGTGGGCTTGGCTTCTTTGGGAGGCTTCGCTTCGGCGCGTTCAGTCTTTGCGGGCTTGGGCGGCTTGGATTCAGCCTTAGGCATCGATTCGTGACGCTCGGGAGCGGGTTTTGCTTCCTTGGGCGGCTTGGCCTCGGCACGCTCAGTTTTTGCGGGCTTGGGCGCCTTCTCAGGTTTTGGTTCGGACTTCGCCTCGGACTTTGTCTCGGACTTGGGTTCGGTTCGAGCCATGCTTTCGTGATGCTCGGGAGCTGGCTTGGCCGCCTTAGGTTTTGCTTCCGCGCGTTCGGTTCTTGCAGGCTTGGGTGCCTTGGCTTCGGTTTTTGATTCGGATTTCGGTTCTGTTTCTCGTTCCGACTTCGGTTCAGATCTGGCCGTGGTTGCACGATGCTCGGGAGCGGGCTTCGCGGCTTTGGGTTTTGCCTCGGCGTGTTCGGTTCTTGCCGGTTTGGTGGCCGCCGGCTTTGTGGTCCTGGCTTCGGACTTTGCTTCGGACTTTGACTCAGTCCTGGTCGATCTTTCTCTGGCACTCTCTTTGGCCGCGCTTTCTTTGGCCGTAGTTTCTTTCGTTGCGCTTTCACGTTTCGTGGTGCGGGCGGCGGCATTGCGCGGGGCGGTTGCGCCGCGAGCAGCTACCACTCCAGTCTTGAATTCTCCGGGCTTGGCAGTGGCGGCTACAGATGGCCGGCCGTGATTGACGGAAGCGCGCAGGCTGCGGTCGCCGGCAGCGGCTTCCTGCTGGCGAGTTTGCTCGGACGTTGGCCCGATATGCCGTTCGCTTTTGTACCTTTCGTCTGCCGCGCTAGGCCGTGCGCTGAGTCCTCCTCTGCCGCCGTTGTAGCTTACGTGGCTCACGCTTCGGTTGACGACCGTTTTGCTGTACACGTTATGGATGATCGTGCGGTTTACGTTCATGACGGAGGTGTTGTAGAAAAAGTTTCCGCCTTGCCAGTAGCCTCCGCCGAAGCCAACGCCACCGTAGCCGAAGCCGTAGTTAACGCCACCGTAAAAACCGACATTCGGTCCCCAGTAACCGGTGTTCCAGGCGTAGGCACCGTCGGCCCAACCCCAGTACCCGGGAGTCCATAAGAAACCCGCTTCGGGCGCGAGAACCCAAGTGCCGGGAACCCAGTAGTAGTCGCCATCGTCCCAAGCCCAGTAGCCGGGCGTCCAGAGATTACCGTCGCCGGGACAGATGGGCTGGGTATAGATCGGCAGAGCCGGAGGAGCGATGGTGATCGAAACGCCAACTTGCGCGAATGATTGTCCGGGCAGAGCCAGGGTTGCGAGTATCAGGACGACATAAACTACCAAATGCGTCGAGCGGACAGAAGTCATGTTATCTCCTAGTCTTCTTCATTCTTCGCGATTCTTCGCGGGGTCGAGCTTCATAGCCGATCTCATCGCCAACTTCGGGCCACATTACGATGTAGCAGTGCCGGTTTTGGTTGCCCACAGGCTCATGACGCCTCCTTGAGTTCGGGTGCCGCGTATGTTCTGATATACCCAAGCGCGGGTGAAGGACGCGGCTCGTGAACGCCAGAGGAGAACATCATGGAAAAAGTCCATTACATTCCGAAGGGATACAACTCGGTCACGCCGTATCTGATCGTTAAGGGAGCTGCACGGGCTATCGATTACTACAAAAACATTTTTGGGGCGACGGAAGTGATGCGGATGGGCGGTCCGGATGGGCGGATTGGACATGCTGAACTGGCGATTGGCGGATCGCACATCATGCTGGCGGATGAGTTTCCAGAGATGGGCCACCGCAGCCCGGAGAATATTGGCGCGTCGCCGGTGAGCATTCTGCTGTACGTGGAAGACGTGGATGCAACGGTCGGCAAGGCTGTGGCCGCCGGGGCGAAGATTTTGCAGCCGGTGGCGGACCAGTTCTACGGCGATCGCATGGGATTTATTCAGGATCCGTTTGGACATCTGTGGGGCGTGGCGACTCACGTGGAAGACGTCTCGCCGCAGGAGATGAAAGAGCGGGCCAAGAAGGCGATGCCGGCAGCGTAACGCGAAACGGGAAGCTGGACGGCCGAGAACGCCCGTTTGCTCCACCAGTTGTTTCGAGTGCTGCTACAATTTTCTTCTTAGACTCCTCTTCAAAATTATTGTGACTATGAAAGGAAACTCTCCCGATGCTGGCTGAAGGCAATCCTTTTCCTAACTTTTCGCTGCCCAATCAGGACGGCAAGATCACCACGCTCCGCGATTTCGTGGGGCAGTGGCTGGTGGTTTATTTCTATCCGAAAGACGACACGCCGGGATGTACGATTCAAGGCAAATCGTTTACCGCCTCGAAGGCGGACTTTGACGCGGCCGGGATTAAAGTGGTTGGAGTGAGCGCCGACGATGTGGCTTCGCACCAGAACTTCACGCACAAATTCGCCTNNCAAGATGAAAGAACTTGGGCTGGGACAGGCGGAGTGGAAGGGGATGAAGTTCTGGGAGCGCACCACGTTTGTCGTGGATCCCAAGGGCATTGTGCGCCAGGTTTATGAGAAGGTCAATCCGGAGGGGCATGAGAAGGTGCTGCTCTCCGACATTCAAGTGCTGAAGGCGAAGGCGGCGTAGTTTGCGCGGCGCGAGGTCCCTGAGGACTTTCTAATGCCTACGTACGTTTGCTCGGTTCCCGCGGATTTGTTGAGTCCGGAACAGAAAAGGTCGGTCGCGCAAGCGATCACGCGCGCTCACAGTGAAGCGACGGGAGCACCGCAGTTTTTCGTTCAGGTGGTGATCGAGGAAGGCAAGTTTACCGATCGCTTTCTCGGCGGGCAACGTGCGACGGACCACATCTGGATTCGCGGCGACATACGAGCGGGCCGGAGCGAGGAGCAGAGAAAGAAGCTGATGCTCCAGATTGTGAAAGAGGTCGGCCAGATTGCGGGCGTTGCCGAAGATTTGATCTGGGTCTATCTGTGCAACCTTGCGCCGGCGGACATGATTGAGTATGGGCACGTGCTTCCGGCTCCGGGCGCGGAACAGGCTTGGTTTGAAGGGTTGCCGCAAGCTCTGCGGGATTATCTGATTAGCCTGGGAACGGATGCCAAGAGCTTTGCGCTCTGAGGATTTAACGCCGATATTCCTTGCGTTACAGTTCTTCGATTGGGTTGCGATTGCTACACGGCATGCGCAACTTTCCGCTTAGGCCTTCGGCCATGACTGCGGGCAGGATGCGATAGAGGCGGGCGCGCAGGTCACGATAGCTTTGAATCCCAGCAAAAAGATCGCTCATGAGATCGCGCAGGCTGGAGGATTCAGCGGTGAGAGAGACCATGCGATCGAGGACGCTCTCGCCTAAAAACTGTCCTTTATAGAAGCGCTGGGAAACGCGCGAGGCCAGTTTCAACTCGGGGAGGATCTCTTCTTCGAGCAGCGCAGGATACTGATCGGGTTGTCCTGCCAGGAGCGCGTTGGCGCACAATTCGGCAGAGCGCAGCGCGTAGTACAGACCTTCTCCGGTGATGGGATCGACCAGGCCGGCGCTATCGCCCAGCATCATCCAACCATCGCCAGCGACTTGAAGGTTGGCAAAAGTTTGTGGCCGAAACGATGGAAGGATGTGGGAATAGAAACGGGCGCCGTCGAGTTGGAATCCGTTATGTTCGAGCCAATCTTCCAGGACGCGGCGCAGTTCAGCAGTAGGAGCTTCGCCCATTTTACCGGCGATTCCGGCGGAAACATGATCGGGGCGGGGGAAGACCCAGATGTAGCCGGTGATTCCTTTGAGAAACTGGATCTGCAGCAGGGAAGTACGGCCGGGGATGAAATATCCGGCGGTGACCATCAAGTCGCGCGGTGAAAGCGGAGAAAGAAACTGCGAGCGGAAGGGATTGCGTGCACCCGCTGCGAGCAACAGGTGAGACGCGAGGTATTCTCCATGAGGCGTGACGAGCTGCCATGCCTGACTGGGTCGTTCGATACGGGTGACGCGCTCTTGATGGA
>PMSZ01000489.1 GCA_003168235.1 Acidobacteriaceae bacterium | reverse complement strand
GCAAGAACCACACCATCGAAGTCGTCGTCGATCGCCTGTTGGTCAAGCCCGGAATCGAGCATCGCCTCGAACTCTCCGTCGGTCTGGCCATGAAACTCGGTGGCGGACTGGTCCTGGTGGCGGTGGTCAATGGAGAGGAAACACTCTATTCCTCTCGTCTCGCCTGTCCCGATTGCGGCATCAGCGTTCCGCAGCTTGAGCCCCGCTCGTTTTCGTTCAACAGTTCTTACGGAGCTTGTCCCGAGTGCCACGGCTTGGGCAGCCGTTACGATCTCGATCCCGCCAAGGTGATCGTCGCCTGGTCAAAACCGATTCTCGACGGCGGATTGGGTCCCGGCTCCTCGTCGCAAAATCTCGTCCGCAGCATTCAGCTTCTGGTACAGGCGTATGGTTTCGACTTGTCGACACCGTTCGAAAAATTTCCCGACAAGATTCAGAATCTATTGCTCTACGGCGAGCCGCAGCGCGGCGGCAAAACTGGGTTTCTGGGGATCCTCGGTCACCTCAAGCAGAACCTGGAATCGTCGACCTCGGATACCTATCGCGATTATTTGCTCGATTTCATGTCCGCCACGGAATGCTCCGTCTGCCACGGCAAGCGCTTGCGTCCTGAAAGCCTGGCCGTCAAAGTGAACGGCATGTCGATCGCCGATTTCACCAGCCTCCCGATCGCTCGCGCGCTCGAAGCGGCGCGCAAAATCAAACTCACCGGCAGGGAACTGACGATTGCCGGGCGCATCGCGCACGAGATCACGCAGCGCCTCGAATTCCTCAATGATGTTGGACTCGGCTATCTCTCGCTCGGCCGTTCCGCGGCCACGCTTTCCGGCGGCGAAGGTCAGCGCATTCGCCTGGCCACGCAGATCGGATCTAAGCTGCGCGGCGTCCTCTACGTGCTCGACGAGCCTTCGATCGGCCTTCATCATCGCGATAACGGACGTCTTCTAGCCGCGCTCGAAAATCTGCGCGACCTCGGCAATACCGTGCTCGTCGTCGAGCACGATGAGGAAACCATCCGCCGTGCCGACTACGTCATCGATCTCGGCCCCGGTGCTGGCCGTCATGGTGGAGCTTTGGTAGCGAGCGGTACGCCCGCCGAAATCATGGCCTCGCCCGATTCGCTCACCGGCGCTTACATCTCAGGCCGTCAGCGCATTGCCATGCTCGACCAGCGTCGCAGCCCGAATGGCAAATCCCTCACCATCCTCGGAGCGCGCGAGAATAATCTCAAGAATCTGGATGTCGCGTTCCCGCTCGGCATAATGACGGTCGTCACCGGTGTTTCCGGCTCCGGCAAATCCACCTTGGTCAATGACATTCTCTATCGCGCGCTGGCGCGGCAGCTCTATCGTTCGCGCGAGGAACCGGGTGCGCACAAATCCATCACCGGAGCCGAACTGATCGACAAAGTGATTCGCATCGACCAGTCGCCGATCGGCCGCACTCCGCGCTCCAATCCGGCGACTTACACCGGCATCTTCGCCGCCATTCGCGACCTCTACGCCATGCTGCCCGAATCGCGCGAGCGTGGATACAAACCCGGACGTTTCTCCTTCAACGTCGCCGGCGGACGCTGCGAAGCTTGCCAGGGTGAAGGCCAGCGCCGCATCGAAATGAATTTCTTGCCCGACGTCTACGTGCAGTGCGAAGTCTGCGGCGGACGCCGCTACAACCGTGAAACTCTGTCGGTGCATTACAACGGCTCCTCCATCGCCGACCTGCTCGAAATGCCCGTCTCCGACGCGCTCAAGATTCTGGAGAATATTCCCCAGGTCAAGCAGAAGCTGCAAACGCTGGTTGACGTCGGCCTCGGATACATTCATCTCGGTCAATCTGCCGTGACTCTCTCCGGCGGAGAAGCCCAGCGCATTAAACTGGCCCGCGAGCTCAGCAAGCGCCAAACCGGAAAAACTCTTTACCTGCTGGACGAGCCCACAACCGGTTTGCACTTCGACGATGTGCGCAAGTTGCTTGAAGTGCTTCACCGTCTCACCGACCTGGGAAACACGGTTATCATCATCGAGCACAATCTCGATGTCATCCGCAACGCCGATTGGATCCTCGATCTCGGCCCCGAAGGCGGAGAAGAAGGTGGACGCATCGTGGCTCAGGGGACGCCCGAGCAAGTGGCGCGCATAAAAAAGTCCTATACCGGCCAAGCGTTGACCGCGTACTTTAATAGCTCGGCAAGGAATGGTTCGGCCAAGAACGGATCGCCCACCGAGGGCTCAAAGAATGGGTCGGCACCGGTTGCGCTGGCATCGACCGGCATCGAGGAGCGCGCGTGAATCTCGCTTCCGGCGCTAACCCGGAGAATTCAATTGATCAGCGGGCAGTTGATCAGCGCGGAGATGATCAGCGCGCAGATGATCGGCCTGCAGATGTTCAGCGCGCAGATGCGTCATCTCTCGCTCCGGTCGTAGTCCCTGTTTCTTCCGAGAGTTTTCCGCCCGGCCAAGCGGCCGTTGCCCTGGTCGTGCCCCCTGATCCCGCCTGGAACGGCTGGGACGTTGTGCGTCTCATCGTCATCACCATTCTGTCTCTCTTCATCGGAGTGTTCGCCGTATTGTTCATCGCGCGCTGGAAGGTGTACCCCTACATGCCGCTCGGCGAAGTTGCCCGCATCCCGCTGGTCATCGTCGCCGGACAATCCGTGGCCTACCTTCTCATCCTCGCCTACATGTACGTTCTGGTCACACGCGAGCGCCGCCGTCCCGATTTTCTCGCCGCCATCCACTGGAACTGGCCCTCGCACATGGCCATTTTCGTTTTGCTGGGATTCGTGCTCTCCATTGGCTTGCAGGCTCTCGCTCACTTCTTGCCGATTCCAAAAGAGCTCCCCATCGACGATTTTTTCCGCACGCCTGCGGAGGCCTGGGCGCTCGGCATTCTCAGCATTACGCTCGCGCCTTTGATGGAAGAACTTTTCTTCCGCGGCTTTCTCTATCCAGTGCTTGCGCGACGCCTGGGTTTGCCCATCGCTGTCGTTCTCACCGCGCTTGGATTTGCCGCACTTCACGGCGCGCAACTCCAGTTTTCCTGGGGACCGGTCTTAGTGATTTTTCTCGTCGGCGTCGTCTTGACCGTAGTCCGCGCCAAGACAAACTCCGTGGCCGCCGGAGTCCTTATTCACATGGCCTACAACGGAACCATCACCGTAGCCATGTTCGCCGCTACCGATGGCTTCCGGCATCTGGAGAAACTGAACCAGTGACAACCATCCGATTTGGCACTCGGCCGCCGTTCACTATACCCTGAGACCTGAGACCTGACACCTAAACTTTAATGTCCACCGCACGCCAAGAACTATTGCAACTGCTGGCTCGCAAGTCATTTCGCCTTGGTGAATTCAAGCTGTCCTC
>PMSZ01000384.1 GCA_003168235.1 Acidobacteriaceae bacterium | reverse complement strand
CGTTGAACAACGCGAAGGCAAACTGAATCGAGTTTCGTGGGAGACCATTGCCGCCGGCCAAGCCATCGCCGCCCAAACCGGAGACACGCTCGAGGCTGCCGTTGTTGGCTCCGGCGTAGCCGCCATCGCTGGTGAGGTGGCGGCGAAGAAGCTCGCCAAAGTGTACGACGTGGAGTCGGCCAAACTCGAGCCCTACACCCCCGACGCGTTTGCCTATGCGCTAAAAGACTTCATCCAGAAACATCCCGCGAAGCTGGTGCTGATGCCGCACACTTACCAGGTTCGCGATTTTGCTCCGGAACTTGCGACGGCNNTCACGCGGCAGATGTTTCAGGGAAAATTTGTCGCCGACGTGAGTTTTGCCGGCTCCGGGCCGTGCTTCGTGACCTTTCAAAACGGTTCGTTCCGCGCCGATAAAGTCGAGGCAGGAGCGTCGCTCGCACCGGTCGAAACCGTGAACGTTGATATTCCTGACGGCGTTGTCCGCAACCAACCGCAGGCCGTTTTCAAAGAAGCCAAGCAAGCCGTCGACCTGACGCAGGCCGAGATCATCGTCTCGGTCGGTCGCGGTATCAAGGAGCAGAAAAATATAGACCTGGCGAAGCAGTTGGCCGATGCGCTCGGCGGAGAGCTCGCGGCGTCGCGTCCCATCTGCGATAACGGATGGCTTCCCATGGACCGCCAAATCGGATCGTCCGGGCAGACCGTCGCTCCCAAGCTCTACCTCGCGCTGGGAATCTCCGGCGCGATCCAGCACATCGTCGGTATGAAAGGCGCGCGCAGCATCATCGCCATCAACAAAGATTCCGAAGCTCCAATTTTCGAGATTTCTGATTATGCGGTCGTAGGAAACCTGTTTGATATCGTCCCCCCGCTGATCGAAGAAGTAAAAAAGGCTAGAGGATAAGGGCAAAATTCTCAGCGGTTTATCTCCTGCTTTCGGTTCCATTTTCGTTGAGGGATTCATGGCTGCACTGATCGATGCTATTAACATCAAGCGCAAGATGTTCTTCGAGTTCGAGAACACGCCATTCCACTGCTTGGAAGCGGAGGTTTCCACTCCCACCGCCAGAGGCGCGCAGACCCTGGTTCGTCTCAAGATGCGCAATCTGCTCACTCGTGCCGTCTTTGACAAGACATTCAAGGCCAGCGACAAGTTCAAGGAGCCGGACCTGGAGATGGTCCCGGCATCGTTCTTATACAACGACGGGGATGGTTTCTACTTCATGGACCAGGAGAGTTTCGAGACCCTGACCCTCTCCGACGAGATGATTGCAGACGCCCGCGATTTCCTTACCGAAGGGCTTGTCATTCAATTGCACAAATATAACGGCAACCCCATCGGGTTGCAGATGCCAACTCATGTGGAATTAACCGTTACGCAGACCGAGCCCGGCGCCCGTGGCGACTCGTCCGGTGGCAGCGTGACCAAGTCAGCCACGTTGGAGACCGGCGTCGAAATCCGCGTTCCCCTTTTCATCAAAGAGGGTGAAAAAGTCAAAGTATCCACCGACACGCGGGAGTTCGCAGGACGCGCCTGAATCGTTTACGTGGTGAGGACGAGTCGCGGACTCGGGAACCAGGATTTCTACCGCAACTTAGCTCTGAAAAAATCCACCGCAAGAGCGACGGTTTTTGCGTGGATCTCATCCCGATCCACCCCCGCACCATCCGTGCACAAGAGCGGGCGCATTTTTCGGCCGGATTCCGTGCATGACTCCAGAAACATATAGTGTGCCGCGTTACCCGGAAAAATCTTCAGCTTTGCGCCGGGAATATTCGCGGCAAAATATCTTGCGCTGGAGGCGATGGGAACATTCGCATCCGCCTCTCCCGCGACGATCATCACCGGAATGGCTATTTTTGCCAGGCTCGCGGTGTGGAATGCGGGCCCGAGCGCGGGAGCCATGGCAAACACTGCCCGCACCCGCGGGTCGCGATAGGAATCGCCGGAATGGCGGAGCGCGGCTTGAAACTCCGCGTCGTTTTTCGACAATCTCTCAAAATCATCGATCAATGTCGGGAACTCCGGCGGGCTTTTGCAAATGCCGTCCGCACGCGGCGACGCGCAGAATTGTGTGAAAGCATCTGGATCGGTGATACCGCCGGCGATCTCGATCATCGTATAGCCGCCTAGTGAGAAACCCGCGGCGCCGATGCGGTTAGAATCGATGCGCTTGCCAAACGTCGGATCGGCCAGCATGGAATCAATCACCATACTCAGGTCGCGGGCGCGCTCCCACCACGTCGAAAATCCCTGCGCTGTATAGGCCTCGGCGCCGTTATTTCCGGGGTGGTTCACTGCGACCGCGATGTACCCGCGCGCGGCAAGGGCATGGCCGAGCCATGACATTGTCAGTGCCGAGCCGCCCGTCCCATGCGAAATAACGATCATCGGAAATTTCGCGGGCGCGGATGCAATATCCGCATCCTGGGCGGCTCGTCCGAGGGAGAAAATGTCACTCAGGCCAGGAATCTCCACCTCGCGTTCAACTGCAGACGCCGCAGCGGGGTACCACACCGTGGTCGCCAGCGCATGCGTTTGGGCGCCACGCCAGTTGTATGCCTTGTCCTGCGGTGTGAACTTCCGAAACGTGCTTCCGACCTGAAATTCCCCGACCGTGTTTCTCCCGGCCTTCGCGGACTGCGACGCCGCACAAGGGTAAGCACCCTGCAACAGGCATACAAATAACGCGACGCTCGGCCATCTTCTATGCATCATGAAATCAATTTTACCGCGCATCGGTGTGGGACACGTGTGCCGGGCATGGCTGCGGTGAATGGGTGCAATCAATGGATCAATGCCAGAGACGCATGACGATGTCAGAGTGGAAATCGTGACGCGTCAGTAGCCCGTTTTCCGAGCTTACGATCCTGCCGCAATCCCGCCGAGATGGGCCATGGTCAACCGTAGATACTTGTAGGGATTGACCGGCACGTCGTTGATCCGCACTTCGTAGTGAAGGTGCGGTCCGGTGGCGCGACCGCTGGCGCCGACATAGCCGATCGTGTCGCCACGGTGAATGTATTGTCCGGCAGTGACGGCGAAGCTTGAAAGATGACCGTAGCGTGTCGAGATGCCGTGTCCGTGGTCGACGTTGATGGCGCGTCCGTAACCGCCGAGAAAGTCGGCGAAGGTGACGATACCGTCGGCAGGTGCAATCACTGGACAGCCGATCCCGGCGGAGATGTCCACGCCCGAGTGAAACGCGCCTTCTCCGTTAAATGGATCGATACGCTCGCCAAAAGAACCGGTAATCTGGCCTTCCACCGGCCACAGGTTGGGAGCCGAATTTGCGCGAATCCAGTCGGCGGTCGTCGAGTTCCGCGTCAGGCCGAGCGAAATGCCAACGCTGGCCGCGCCCGTGAGCGCAGTATTCTTCAATGCATAAAGCTGGTCAAGAGAAGAGTGTACCTGCGCATTCTGGATCTGCTCGGTCGAGGCGGTGACCATCACCGGATCGGACTTGAGACCATAAAGCGCGGAAACTTCGCTGGCCAAAGATCCGAGCGATGCCACCTGAATATCGCGTTCCTTGGCGACCAGCTCCAGGCGCGAATAACGGTCTTTGAGCTGTTCCTGCTCCGTGCGGAGCTGGTTGTAGTGCGCAACCTTGCACAGCATTCGCGTATAAGAGCTGGCAATGCCGGTCAGGCTCAGCGCGCCGATCGCCACGCCAGCCAGAAGAATATAGAGATATTGAACGGGAATGGAAATCTTGCGAAGCTGTCCAGCTTCGTCGCGGGCTACGAAAAAAATATAGAAACGTTTACGCAATATCCTATCCGGGGAAACGGATTTTGTTTCGGGATCCGGCGGGAGCGGAACTGTCATGCTCAGGCTCGGAATCCTGATTCCACCAGCTGCCCTCGAGCGGCTGGCATCTCCTAAAAACCACAGGAACCAGGCAAGTCTAACCGGTATTTCGCCGCAACTGATTCACGTTGCAGCACTTGGTTCGACAGATAGTTGTGAACGGCGAGTTAAAGGTAGCAAACGAGATTCGCCCTGTCAACCTCACTACGTCCCTTTGAGCGGTTACCAAGGCAGCGTAATGGGAGTGCCCACCCGGCCAGATTACTGAAGTAAGCGCCCGAAAGTGGAAGCCGTCCGCCTCCCTCCCCGCTCGCGCCGACTTGGCATTTGCCGTCGCGGTATATTGATCCACATGCCTCTAAGCGAAAAGAGGTTGATCGACCGAATCCGCCGCCGCGCCTATGGATCGCGAGCGCGCTCACTGGTCGCCGGCATCGGCGATGATTGCGCCGTACTCCGCGTTCCTCCCGGCCATGAATTGCTGGTAACGACCGACTTCACTATCGAGGGAGTGCATTTTCGTCGCGACTGGCACCCTCCCCAACTCATCGGTCGCCGCTGCCTGACTCGTGGCTTGAGTGACATCGCCGCCATGGGAGGCGACCCTCGGGCGGCATTCCTGTCGCTGGCCGTCGCAGGCAACGTGCCGCAGAACTGGGTCGATCGCTTCTTCACCGGACTGCTCGATCTGGCCAACGAGTTCAAAATTCCGTTGGCCGGCGGCGATACTGCCCAGTCAGACCACGGAATCCAGGCCGATATCGTGGCTGTCGGCTCGGTTCCCAGAGGAACCGCAGTTTTGCGCTCCGGCGCGCGGCCAGGCGATCGGATCTATGTCACCGGAGAACTAGGTGGCGCCGCCGCCGAACTGGCGCGACTGCGTAAATCGAGGTCGGCAAAAACGACAACTTGGAAATACTCGCAGTATCTTTCTCCTCATCCGCGCATCGCCGTGGGCAAAATCTTGCGCCGTCTCCGCATCGCTTCTGCCATGATCGATCTGAGCGACGGGCTCTCCACCGATCTGGAACACATCTGCAACGAAAGCCACGTCGGCGCGGAGATCGACGCCTCGGCGATTCCCCGCGCCCGCAACCATCAGCATGTCGGCGAGAGAACTCCGGCCGCTATAGCGCTCGAATTTGCCTTGCACGGCGGCGACGATTACGAGCTGCTATTTACCTCATCCGCCGCCGTTCCCGCCCGCATCGCCGGAGTTCCGGTGACCTGCATCGGCCGAATCTTGCCGTCCTCCGGCATGCGCATGCGGATGATTGACGCTGAGGGAAAGTCGCGCCCGCTCCGGGCTGCGGGCTGGGAACACTTCAAGCGCGCATGATCTGAGTGATCTAATGCCCCGAATGACCCCGACCACTCGACGATCCGCCTTCCGTCGCGCGACTGCATCACCTGGTGACTTTCGTTACCTGCCCGTTGTGACCTCGAGGGACTAAGGTAGCTTTATGAAACACCTACTTGTACTCCCCGCGTTCCTTATCGCGCTTTTGCTTCCAGCCTTCGGACAGACGCCGCCCGTCACTAAGATCGATGCCTCTAAAACCGACGCCGCTAAAATCGACGGTAAAATCGACGCCGCTACAATCGACAACGACTTCGTGCATAAACAGTTTGGCGACCAGTTCACCATGCTGACCAACGTCGAGCCAACGGTTGGCGACCTCGATGGCGATGGCATCGAAGATGTCGTCATCGCGGCGCGCTGCAAGAATCCCATGCTCGACCAGGGCGACCACAATTACACCGTCATGGATCCTTACAACGACTTTTTCGGCTACGGCGATCCCCGCATGACGACCACCTTTAGCGAGGGCGACCCGGCGCAACGCGGTCTGGTCGTCCTCATCATCTACGGCGCCGGGAAAGAAGGCTGGCGTGCGCCGGCTCCGAAAGCGAAGTTCGTGATTGTGAATCTGCCCTATCGGGCGCTCTCGGTCCGCAAAATGCGGCTGCGTAAGAAAACCATTCAAGCCGTCTATGTTGAAGAAGCAGGCGACTTCGAGGGGAGTTCCGCGCTGTTCTTCGACGGCAAGAAATTCCGCTACGTCCCCATGGGCGGAGACATGCAGTGAGAAAATCAGGTGTCAGGTGTCAGGTCTCAGGTCTTAGCTCTCAGTTCTCAGGTCCCAGTTCTCAGTTCTCAGTCAAAATCAAGCCTCGTCGCGCGTGTAGAGCGGACACTTCTGTCCGCCGCCTTTGCCTTCGATTTTGACTT
>PMSZ01000218.1 GCA_003168235.1 Acidobacteriaceae bacterium | reverse complement strand
GCGCGGCGGCGCGCAGAGCCTGGTCCAGCGGATCATGTTCAAATTCGACGTCAGCCAGCACCTCTTCCGCCCGCGAAAGAACTTTCAACGCCATAGCCGCATCTCCCTTCTGTGGGATGAGTTCGGCTGGATCGTAGGGAGGCAGTTGATCGACGAAGAAGAAGTCCGCAGCCGTGAGCGCGTCGCGCAGCAGCTTGATGCGCTCGCGGATCAGCGGCGTAACTCGCAGCATCTTTTCGGGCGCGACGTCGAATCCGGCGGCCCGCGCGATCGGCAGCAACCGGGCGCTTAAGTCCTCGACCGGCAAGCCGCGAATGTGCTCGGCGTTAAGCCACACCGCTTTCGGATCGAACGCTTCTTCTGGAGTTGCAGCCGGATCCTTGAAGTTCACCACCGCGTTCGAACGGTTAATGCCTTCGAGCGAGAAAGCATCGGTGAGTTCCTCGAGAGACAGGTTCTCGCGGTCGTTTTTCGGCGACCATCCGAGCAGGCAGAGAAAATTGATAAAGGCCTCACCCAGGAATCCGGCGTCGCGGTAGGTGGTGACGCTGACCACGGGGCCGTGCATGCGTTTCGATAGCTTGGCGCCATCGGGCGCAACCAGCAGCGGCAGGTGCGCGAAACGCGGCGGCGTGAGCCCGGCCGCCTCGAAGATGAGAATGTGCTTGAAGGTATTGGCCAGATGCTCCTGGCCGCGGATGATGTGGCTGATGCGCAGGTCGATGTCGTCCGCGCAGGAGGCAAGGTGGTAAGTCGGCATGCCATCGGAACGGAGCAGAGCGAAATCTTCGATGTCGTCGTCTAATTTAATTTGCTCGCCGTAAACGGCATCGGTGAAGCGGACTTGTCCGCCCGAGCCACGTGGAACGCGGAAGCGCAGCGCGAAGGATTCTCCGGCAGCGGCCCGGCGATCGCTTTCGGCGCGCGACAGTTCGCGCATTCCTGGATTAAAGAGCCAGGTTTGCGTCGCGCCCGATCTTTCGCTGTCACCAGTATGGGCGGGGGTGAAGTCGCGGTAAGCTAATCCCTTCTGAAAGATGGCGTCGGCGATCTGGCGATGCAGGGCCAGACGTTCGGATTGTTTGTACTCCTCATCCCAATTGAGGTCGAGCCAGCGCAGGCCTTCGAAGATGGAGTTGACGGAGGCGTCAGTATTTCGCTCGACGTCGGTGTCGTCGAGACGGAGGATCATGGTCCCTCCGTTGTGACGAGCGTAGAGCCAGTTAAAAATGAAAGTCCGGGCACTGCCGACATGCAGAAACCCAGTGGGAGACGGTGCGAATCGAACGCGAAGCATAACCTTCGAGTATAGCGGGATTGGAGTCATGGCTCTAGCAGCCCGTCAGGGAGCCGAGCTGGGTTACCTCCGGTTACCGAGGTAACGTCGCGGCGGAATATCACTCTGGCGGCATCGCATCTTATAGGCAGATACTCTTGAAAACGCCGTGCCCAGGGCGGACCTGCCGCAAGACACCTGTTGTCTCGATGTGTATGGTGTGACAGGATTAACCCAGCATTCAGGCTAATCGAGCTCTCATCGCGATTGCGATGGGCTGCAGTACCGCTATTACTGATGGACGCGATCGATTACGACGAGGTAGGGGTTACTTCATGAACAGCGTCGCCACAGGTCTGGTGCTGATTCCAGGGGTCGTCGCCCTGCTGGTGCTTCTCGTCTTCACCTACCTGTACGAGCAAAACCGGCACAGTTATTTTCGCGCCTGGCAACTGGCTTGGGCGGCGTTCACGCTGCACTATGCGCTCGAGGCGGTGGAACATTTCTCGGGTCCTTCGGCGGTGTTGTTTTTCTTGAGTTCGCTGTTGCTGGTGGCGATGGCGATTTGCATTTTCGTCTCGACTCGGCTGATGAAGGAGGCGTTCCAGCTGAGGTGGTATGACGTAGCCCTGATGACGTGCGGGATCCTGCTGGCGTATTTCAATCTGCGGGCCCACTTTGTGGGCGGAGCGTTCAGCGAGAGCGCGCCCCCGCCGCCGACCTATTTGCAGCTGGACATCGGCCTGGCGGCAGTCTTGTTTTATTGCTCGTTTCATTTCTACCGCTACGCGTTTCGCAGAAACTCGGTGGCGTTCCGCGCGTTGGCATTCTCCCTGGCGCTGTGGGCTGCGCTGATGGGCGCAGGACAGATGCGGCAGCCTTTCCTTGAGGTGGTGGGGAAGCTCGGAGGCTTCCTGGGGCCGATTCCGCAGATGCTGCTGGCCATTTCCATGGTGATGGTGCTGTTTGAAAACGAACGCAACGCCGTGCAGGAGAATGCGTTGGCCTTTTCCACCCTGGGCGTCGATCCGCGGCGGTTGCTCTCGGCCTCAGATCTGGTGCCGAGCCTGCAGGCTTTTGTCGACCGGTTAGTGGCGCCGCTGCCATCGCGCCGTGCTGTTTTCTTTGTTTCCGAGCAGTGGCGCGGCACCGTGCCCTCGGTGCAAAAAGGGTTTTCCGCCGAGTTCCTCGAAAAACTGCAAAAGACGCAGGCTGGAGACTACATTGCCGAGCTCGCCTACCGCCGCGGAGGCGTGGTCACTTTCAGGAATCTCGCGGAACTGGAAGAACCCCTGCCAGCGCTTTCGGAGGGAAGGTTTGAGGCCTGCAAGCGGACGCTATTGGCGGAGGGAATCGTCGATCTGATGGCGGTGAGTCTGCAGACGCGGGAGCACAACTTCGGCGTCCTGCTGTTCCCTCATGCCGAACGGCGAATGTTCGGTTCTTCGAACTTGCGGCTCCTGATCGGCCTGGCTCTCCAAATCGCTCTGACGCTCGAAAACTACATCGTGATGCACGAAGCACACCGTCGGACGAAGGAGTACGAACTACTCACCGAAATTGGGCAGGCCATGAGCTCGCATCTCAACCAGGACGAGGTTCTGCGCACGGTACAGGTCGAACTCGGCCAGATTTTCGACACCAGCACTTTTTACATAGCTTTTCAGGAGGAAGATGAGATCCACTTCGAACTGGAGATCGAGGGCGGCATCACTCTTCCCAAGCGCTCGCGTAAGGCCGGTAATGGATTGACCGAGTACATCATCAGGATGGGAGAGCCGCTGTTGATCGAGTCGGACCTCGAACAGGTTCGGGCAAAATTGGGGGTCGATTTTGTGCCGCCAAGTCATGCGCGCTCGTTTTGCGCGGTGCCTATTTTTCTTGGCGGCAAGGCCGCCGGCGTGATGGCCGCGCTGAGTACCGAGCAGGAATCGCAGTTCCAGGCGAGAGATCTTAAGGTGATGCAAACCGCGGCAGGTCAGCTCGGCGTGGCGGTCGAGAACGCGCGCCTGTTTACCGAGGAACAGCGCCGCGCCCGGCACCTGGCGTTCTTGAACAACATTTCGAAGATGGCAATCTCGAGCGAAGACGCCGAACAGATGATGGCCAACATGGTGCGCGAGATCCAGAAGAACTTCCGGTACGATCACATCGGAATTGGCATCATGGACTACGCCACCAAGGAGATCGAGATCAAAGCTGAAGCCGGAACGACTTCGCAAAGCCTGGGCCGGCGGATTCCGGTAGGGAGCGGAGTTCTCGGCAAGGTAGCGCGCACAGGCGTGAGCGCACTCGTGCAAAATGCCGGTTCAGGGCAGCTTGCCGGGATCTTGCAGGAATCGCGCGCGGTGCTCTGCCTTCCCATCAGCTATGGCGAGACGCTTCTGGGCGTGCTGAACGTGGAGAGCCGCGACGAAAATGCCTTCGCGCCCCAGGACGTTCTGATCATGAATACGCTGGCCGATCTCCTGGCGACGGCGTTGCACAATTCCTTCGTCTTTCAGAAACTGCAGCAGCAATCGATCACCGACGGTTTGACCGGCATCAAGACGAGGCGCTTTTTCTGGGAGGCGCTGAGTTCTGAGTGGAAGCGAGCATCCCGCTCGGGCCGGCCCTTTTCTGTGGTGCTGATCGACCTGGATAAATTCAAGGAAGTCAACGACTCCCTCGGCCACCTCGAAGGCGACCTGGTGCTGGCGCGGGTGGGCCGGCTGCTCGAACAAAAATGCCGCCAGTCGAACGTGGTTGCCCGCTATGGCGGAGATGAGTTCATTATCCTGATGCCCGAGACCGGTATTGAGCAGGCGCAGGTGCTGGCGGAACGCTTACGTTTGTGGCTAGCCACCGATGCCATGCTTGAGGAGCACCACATTACCGGCAGTTTCGGCGTGGCCAGCTTCCCGGCGCATGGATTTTCCATGGAAGATCTGATCCGCGTGGCCGATGCGGGCATGTATGCGGCCAAGCACGCGGGCGGTAATCAGGTCTCCACCGTGGACGTTTTCGGAGAAGATTCCGCTGCGCAGCGGCAACAGATATCGGGATATATCGAAGGATTCCTTCAGCGCGAACACAACGGGCCGGAACACCTCGAAGAGTTGGTCAAGACTCTGCGTAAATTGTGCGGAGGCGCGGAGGATGCGGATCAGAAAGCGATGAAAGAGGCGGTCGAGGCCTTGTCGCGCGCCGCCGAACTCCGGGAGCACAATGCCGCCGGACATGGCGAACAAGCCTCCTACTATGCGGGGATGATCGCGCGCGGACTCAACCTGCCGGCCGAAGAAGTCGAAGAGGTCTGCTTCGCTGCCCGGGTGCATGACGTGGGTAAGCTGTTTATTTCCGAACGCATCCTGAATAAACCCGGCGCACTCACCGAAGCCGAATACTCAGAGATCAAGACCCACGCCCAGGTCGGGGCTGAGGTGCTGAGCAGCCTTCCTCGATGTGAGCGCGTGGCCCAGGCTGTCGAATCGCATCACGAAGCCTTCGACGGCAGTGGCTATCCCCGCGGTTTGAAGGGCGAGAACATACCGCTGTGCGGTCGCATCATTGCCGTCGCCGACGCCTATGTCAACATGACGAGCGATCACTCCTTCGCTCTTCCCAAAACCGACGAGCAAGCGATGGCAGAGTTGGCGAAGATGAGTGGAATGCGCTTTGACGGCATGATCGTCCGTTTGTTTGCGCGATTGTTGAAAATGGGCAAAGCCTCTACGCTGGGAGGTATGAGCTAGCTCATCAGCTCCAGGGTTTGATCATTAGACGTGCATCTTTTGGCAAGTAACTCTTCCGCCGAAACCAATCTTCCATCGCCTCGCGAAGCTGGACCAGCGGCACATGGTTGCCAATTTCCAGGCAGCCATCGGAGACTGGCAGCGTATCGTCAAAAACCTGAGCGTTGGTGAAGTTGCGCATGGCGAAGTTGTCCAGCCATTTCAGCGGACAAGGTAAAAGCTCCCCATTGTGCAGGTATTCCACGCGCAGTTTCCGGGCGAACATGCCTTGATTTAAGCACAGATTTTGCAGTGAGGGGATGAGCGGCGGCCGGTTAGAAATGCCTGTCGATCAGCGAGCCGAGGCCATGGGTGTTTCGACTCCTGCCACCACCCCGTCGAGGTGTTTCAGGGTCTCTTCGACGGTGAGCGAATACATTTCCCGGCCCAGTCCTTCGCCCGATTCCAGCGCCGTTTTCAGGTAATGTCCAGCGATTTCTTTCGCGAGGGAGTCGGTGATCAGCTTCCCTGTACGCTTGTGGTATTCGACCCACGCGGGATGCGGCAGGGCAACCGAAACCGGGCGGCCGTCGGCCAGAAACTTGATGTCCACGGCATCTGCGTGGCGCGTGGCGATGGCCACGACTAACGCCTGATACAGGCAGTGGATTTGCTTGCCAGTCCAGCGGTCGGTCGCGGTGAAATCAGTGAACATAAGAATTTAAAACACCAACGGGAGAACTCAAAACACAGACTGGGGAAAAATGTCTACTCTCCACAATATATCGTCCGGCAGGCCGAGGCGCAAACGACTGGGCCGCACGGTGGAAAACAATTTGGGCACGGTGCGTAGTGCTCTGCTAGCCTATTCGTATGCCGCAGTCTGTCAAAGAACGTGTGGGAAAGTTGCGCGAAGAAATCGCGGAGATCAGCGAGGCGAACCGCCAATACCTGCAAGGCGGCAAAAAGGCGATCGGAGCATCCGATCAGGAACGGCGACTGCAAAGATTGCAGGAAATCATGGACGAACTGATGTCGCTAACCGACTGGAAGAAACCATAATCTGACTTTCGAATGGTTGGAAGAAGAGCGATACCGGGCGGCTCGCTTAGTCTGACGACTGCACCTGCATGGTTTCGGTAATCCAGAGCTGCGCCGGAGCGCCTTTTGTGGTGCGAGTTGCGGTCGCCCGGAAACTGGTCCCGGTGTATTCCACGGCATAAACGTATGGAGGGCGCTCGCTGACGGTGAGGTACTTGCCCGCAGTCAGCTCGTCGAGCGACGTATATTTCCCCTCTGAGGCCAGGTATCCGCGTTCGGCGTTAGCGATGCCGATCAGATCATTCTTCACGCCCGTGATGGTAGGAACCTCCGCGGCATTGTCGCCTCCAGCAACCGGAGTCAAAGTCTTCACTTGCTGAGAATAAATGTAGACACCGATCGCCATGGTAATGACCATGGCCAGGATTCCGAATGCGCCTTTCATTGATCGCCCTCCACTCCGATGCCTTTGAATCCTCGCGTCGTTATCGCGGGCATCAGGTCCTATTGCAGCGTGAAACGAGAGCGACAGCAAGTAACCAGAGTGCAGGTGCGCCAGGTCATACTGGGCCGAGGAAGGGGATGGCGGGAGCGCGCGAAGGGCTTAAAATTCAGCGCAGTCATGGCGACCCCGGAGGGGCTCGAACCCCCAACCCTCAGTTCCGAAGACTGATGCTCTATCCAATTGAGCTACGGGGCCGTCGGCCGGATCTCCGCGTCGCGGGACAATCCGCCGCGGGGCAATCCAACGACATCGATTCTACACTGCAAGACCCAATGAATCGTCCGCCTGACGGGAACCGCTGCCACTGAAAACCTGCCCTGCGTTGTACCATGAAATTTGTCGTTAGAATTTGTCATTGGAACCCTCGGCAAAGCGCATGTCCTTCGTCCCCAACCCGGTCGTCCATACCAGTTCGCGGCTGCTCGAATTCGAGACGCTGCGCGATCTGCTCGCCGGCTATGCATCTTCGTCTTTGGGCCAGCGCCGCATCGCGGAACTCGTGCCTTCGCTCGACCGCGCCTGGATCGAAACCCAACAGCAGCTGACGGCGGAAATCCGCGAGTATCGCCGCGTCGGCGGCCGTTTTGAATTTGCTGGCCTGCCGGAAGTGGAAAAGCTGCTCGAAGAGTCGCGCATCTCCGGGGCCGCGCTTGAAACCACCGAAATTCGCGACATCGTTCTAGTCGCCGATCGTGCCTCGGAATGGCGCGAAATCGTTCGTCAGCCCCCGGCTGCGATGCGCTCCGATTGGGCCGCGGTCAATACTCTTTCCGCCGGCATTCAGGATTTCACTGGATTCCTGCGTGCCTTCCGCAACAAGATTCTGCCCGATGGCACGCTCGACGATCGCGCCTCCCCCGAGCTCAGCCGCGTCCGCCGCGAGATCGAAAAGCAAAAGCGGCAAATCCAGGAATCGTTGCGCGGCTATCTGCGCAAACTCGCCGAAGGCGGCACTGTGCAGGATGAGCTCATCACCATCCGCGGTGAGCGTTTCGTGATTCCGGTCAAGGTCGAACAGAAACGACGCGTGCAGGGCGTTGTGCACGGCGCCAGCTCCAGTGGACAGACAGTGTTTGTCGAGCCGCTCGAGACCATCGAACAGAACAACGAACTGGTTCGCCTGCTCGATGAAGAGCTCGCCGAAATCCATCGTGTGCTGCTCGAAATGACACGCCAGATCGGCGAGAACGCTGGAGCCATCCAATCCGCCGCCGACACTCTCGCCGAACTGGAACTCCAATTCGCCAAAGCTCGCCTCGCCGAAGACTACAACTGCGTTGGGGTGACTTTATCTGAGGAGCGGCTGATTCTGCACCGCGCGAGACATCCACTGCTCGAACGCAACCTGAAACTCAAAAACGCGAAGATCGTCCCCATCACCGTCGAACTCGAAGGCGACCGCCGCGAGCTCGTGATCACCGGCCCCAACACCGGAGGCAAGACCGTCTCCTTGAAAACGCTGGGCCTGTTCGCCCTGATGGCGCAGTCCGGTATTCCTGTCCCAGCGGACCGGGCCGAAATGCCGGTGTTCGATGCGATTCTGGCCGACATCGGCGATTATCAGTCGATCGAACAGAACCTGTCGACGTTTTCCGCGCATGTTACGAACATCGATTTCATCTCGCGCACNNTCGCTGGTGCTGCTCGACGAACTCGGCTCCGCGACCGATCCTGAAGAGGGCGCTGCGCTGGCGGTCGCGATTGCTGAGCACTTTCGCAAGACCGGATGCATGATCGTAATTTCCACGCACCACACCTCGCTGAAAGTTTATGGCGCGAACACTGGTGGGGTCATTAACGCCTCGGTCGGTTTCGACGAAAATACCTTGCAGCCGACTTACGAGCTCAAGATCGGCGTTCCTGGAGCTTCGGCTGGAATCAACATCGCGCAACGGCTCGGACTGAATCCCGAGATCATTGCATCAGCCCGCTCGCGTCTCGGCTCGCAGACCCAGGACGTCGGGCGCTTCCTCGATCGCCTGCACTCCGATCTGCGCGAGATTGAAAACGAACGCGCCGGCATGAAAACCCGCGAGCAGGATCTGGAGCGCGAGAAGTCACATCTGGCAACCGAGGGCCGTAAAGAACAGCAGGCCAAGATTCGCGAGATGGAGACCAAGCTCGAATCGGTCTTTCGCGACTTCGAATACCACGCGCGAGAAGCCATCAATGCCGTGCAGGACCGCGCCGCCGCGCAGAAGCTATCGAAAGAAGCCGAGCGCCGCATCGCCAAGATGCGCCGCGAATTCCGCGAGCAGTTCGACGCCACAGTTGTGGCGCACGCAACCGGGGCCGATCGCGGAGATCCGAACGCACAGCCCAGCTTGGTAAAGCACGTCAGCGAAGGCGACACCGTCAAGCTGAAATCGATGGGCCGCGCCGCCATCGTCAAGAAGAAAATCGGCGACCATCATTTCGATGTCGAAATCGGCTCGATGAAGATGCGCATAGGTCGGGAAGACATCGCGGAAGTGCTGGTTCCGGCGCATGATTCAGTTCGCGCGAGCGTCACACCGGTTGAGGCTGCGCGCTCCAGAGGAATCACCGTCAAACTCCAGAACGAGGCGAGCGGCCTGAACACGCCCTCCGAAATCAACGTGATCGGACGCACGGTTGACGAAGCGACCAGCGAAGTCGAAAAATTCGTGGATCGGGCCTTCCTGGCCGGCATGCCGCGCGTGCGCATCGTGCACGGCAGCGGCATGGGCATTCTACGCAAAGCGCTGCGTCAGTATCTGCAAAAGCACCCGCACGTCGAGTCGGTCACAGAACCTCCCTCGAATGAGGGAGGTGGTGGCGCTACCGTGGTGGAGTTGCGGGTCTAAGCGGATACGTAATCCGCCTCATCGGCTCTCCCTTGGCGCGAACCATCATCGTAATTTGCCTTTTGTTCGCCTATGTGCCATTCTGCGGTTTCGGGCGTTCGCTGACTTTGCCCGGCGGGCCCAACAAATTTCAATTTATATCTTGTTTTCCTGTGACGCTCCTCGTACGTCCACAGGCGGAAAAAAGTTACGATGCAACGCACTCGTTTAAACATCGTGGCAACTCTGGAAACCAGCATCGGCCGTTTACCGGCGAACATTGAAGCCGAGCGCTCCATCCTGGGCGCTATCCTCCTCGACAATCACGCCTTCAATGATGCCGCGGAGCACCTGAAGCCCGAAGACTTTTCCATCGATTCGCACCGCCGCATCTATTCGCGCATGATGGATCTGGCCGAGTCCTCGCGGCCGATCGACATCATCACCCTGGTTGAAGAACTGGAGCAGAAGAAAGACCTGCAAGCCGTCGGCGACGTAGGCTACATTTCCGGCCTGCTCGATGGCGTCCCCGACCGGCCCTCGATCGAGCATTACGTGCGAATCGTCCGCGACAAAGCGATTCTTCGCGGGCTGATCAGCGTCTCCAATGCTGCCATCGCCAAGGCCAGCGAGCAGGCCGATCCTGCCGACGAAATCCTCAACGAAGCCGAAGCCGCCGTCTTTCAGCTTTCCCAGAAACGTATTGGCAAAGGGTTCCAGGGCATCAAGGAGATTGTCCGCAACTCCTTTGGCTCAATGGATGAACTGCTGAAGCGCGGCCAGCGCATCACCGGGCTGGAGACGCACTTCACCATCCTCGACGAAATGACCACTGGATTTCAAAAATCCGACCTCATCATCGTAGCCGCGCGGCCCTCCGTCGGAAAAACCTCCTTCGCCATGAATATCGCGGAGAACGCCGCCATCGACGATGGCAAGGTGGTGGGAGTTTTCTCTCTCGAAATGTCCTGCGAGGCCCTCGTGCAACGATTGCTTTGTTCGCGTGCCATCGTCGACGCGCAGAGGTTCAGGACAGGAACGTTTTTTTCGTCCGACATGCCAAAAATTCAGAGAGCTGCGGAAGAATTAACGGCATCGGCGCTTTTTATCGACGACACGCCGGGGCTTACCATCAGCGAAATGCGCGCCAAGGCACGCCGTCTGAAGCAGTCACATGGGCGCCTTGACCTGCTGGTTGTCGATTACCTTCAACTCATGTCGGGCGGCAGCAAGCGCTTCGAAAACCGTACCCAGGAAGTTTCATCGATTTCGCGCGGCCTGAAGGCTATTGCCAAGGAACTCCAGGTGCCTGTGGTGGCTTTGTCGCAGCTCAGCCGCGCTCCTGAGAGCCGGGGAGGTGACCACCGGCCGCAGCTCTCCGACCTGCGCGAATCGGGTTCCATTGAGCAGGATGCCGATGTCGTCATGTTCATCTTCCGTGAAGAGATCTATAAGCCGGACGATCTTGAGCTCAAAGGCGTCGCCGAGATCCTCATCGCCAAGCAGCGCAACGGCCCCGTGGGCAAGTTCAATCTCGCGTTCCTGCACAACTCCACCCGCTTCGCCAACAAGTACGAAGGCAATAACGAACCCGGAGAATAGCTTTTTTAGCGGTTGACCACCTTTTGCAGGGCTGAGCGCAGGTCGTCGTAGGAAAGCGCTCCGGGATGATACATCGCTACCTGGCCTGCGCGATTCAGAACGACCAGGGTTGGCGTTGTGCTCGCCCCGTAGGCGTCGAAGTTTTGTTTGCTCAGAGGCACCGGCATATCCTGCAGGCTGGCATAATAGCGCGCGCGGACAGCTTCGATATACGCACGTTCCGCGACCGGCGCAGCATCCGCGCCTCGCGCCGCATAACCGTAGAGTTGAGTCGGCCCGATGACGACTAACCCTTCGGGAGCCAACTCCTGCCGCAACCGGGCAATGATCGGAACTTCCGCTTTGCAGTCGCCACACCAGTGTGCCCAGAAAAACAGAAGCACCGGCGAACCTTTCAGTGACGCAAGAGTGGGAGGCTTCGGTCCGAGAAACTGGGCTTCCTGCAGCTGCGGCGCCGGCTTTCCGACCAGAGCGATCAGGTTGAGGTTCTTCTGCAGTCGTGCTCGAATCGAATTATTTCCGTAGCGCGCCAGCGCCGAGCGCAGAAGACTGACCGCTTTTGCTTGCTCTCCTTTTTCCACCATCGACTGCGCCAGCACCTCGTAAGCCGCACCGAGGGCGATAGGAAGATGAGGCTCGGCGTCGAGTTTGCGTTTGGCCAATTGCTGCTCTGAGAGCGTGCGCACTTCGGCAGCATACGCCGCGGCGTGGTCCCACTGCCTGGCCGAGGCCGACTCGCGGGCCATCCAAGACAGCGCTTCCAGATACTCGGGCGTCACGCCGCGCTGGGCCTTGTAGTTTGCAAGCTTAGAAGCAGCTCCGGAGAAGGAGTTCTGCGCCAATTCCGCGCGGACATCACTCACGATGTCCCCCTGCGCGGCCACCTTAAGGCGCAGCGGAAACAAAAGAAGAACCGCGGCGAAAACTAGCAGCCGCTTTTGCCGAATACGCATTCTTTAATGATGAAGGACGTACTTGGAAGTTGCAAATAGCGGAGGCGAAACTTGAAGCACCGAGTGTGGGCCATCAAGAATTGAAGGCTCAGGCGGCAAGGTCGTAATGCCCGTCGGACTGGGCGAGAATGCCCATCATTTCGTGGAAACTAACAATCTCGAAGTTGTGGATCGAGCGGTTTTGCACTAACCCCTCCAGAACAGGCTTCGAGGGACTGTACAGCTTCAGGTGAATATTGTTTTCGCGCGCCCAGCGCTCAAGGAAGGCGAGAATTCCCAAGCCACCGCCGCCGATCGCTTCTACTTCGGAGAGGTCGAGCGCAATCGTGTTCGCCGTTTGCTCCCGAACCACGTCGCGCAGCCTGAAAACCGAGTCGCTGCGGATGATTCTGCCTTTGCATTCAATGATCGACAAGTCACCCAAACTTTCGACGTGTATGGCGAACATGGAAGCCTCCCGTAGATTCGGTGACCACCTTCCTGCTTAGTTCAGGTGCAAGAATCCGGCCAAAGGTTTCCAGCCCTTATTTTCAATTTGATACATAAGAATGGAGGCGCCTGGTCGGGAATTTTCACCCCTCTACCGGTAAATCTGCACCAGAGCGGATTAGGCTGCCTGTTCCGCCTCGGCGATCGTTTCATAGAAGCGAAAGAAGCCTTGCACCCGGGTGACTTCGAGAGCGTTATGGATTCTCTGATTCACGCCCACTAGCCCCAGGCTCCGTCCATCCCTCTGCCGCGTGACGTAGGCCCCAACCAGCGCACCAATTCCTGCCGAATCCGCCAGCGGAACGTTTGTGAAATCAAGAATCAGCGCTCTCGACTCATCGGCACGCAATTGGGATTGGAAGCTAAACAGATTGGCAAGCGTCAGCGGCCCCGAAAGGCGCCAGATCCGGATTCCGTCTCGCGACCCGGGGATATCCTCCACATTCAACGGCTGGTCAGGCATGAGGGAGATGTTAACGGCGAATGACAGGATGGCAATGTTAAAAGCAGGTTAATTCGTGCGAATTGCGGAGGTCAGAGAATCATTGCAGAGGTCAGAGGTGAGATTGCAGAGGTAAGAGCTTTCGGGCTCACAGTGCTGTTTGCGCCGGAGTTGTTCACCTCTGCAATCTGACCTCTGACCTCTGGCTTACTCTCCGCCGACGGTGAGCCCGTCAATCCGAATGGTGGGCGAGGCTACGCTGCCGCGAAATTCCAGGTCACTCGCGATCTCGGAGATATTGCGGAACATCTCTTTGAGATTGCCGGCGACCGTGATCTCTTCGACGGGATAAGCTAGTTCACCGTTCACAATCCACATGCCGGAGGCACCGCGCGAATAGTCGCCGGTCACCAGGTTGGCGCCGTGGCCAAGAAACTCGGTCACATAAAGTCCATCTTTGATGTCGCCGATAATCTGCTGCGGCGTTTTCTTCCCCGGCTGCAGAAAATAATTTCCCGGCCCGATCCCGGGCGTGCCGGCAAGTCCGCGTGAGGCATTGGCCGTAGTCTCAAGTCCCAATTTTTTCGCCGTGTAGCTGTTGAGCAGGTACGATTGCAAAACTCCGTTCTCAATTACCACGGTACGACGCGTCGGAATGCCTTCGCCATCGAAGGGAGTTGTGCCAAAGCCGCCAATCATCGTGCCGTCGTCGACCACGGTCACGTTCGCGCCGGCAATGGTTTCTCCGAGCTTGCCGGCCAGAAACGACGCGCCACGATAGACCGAGTCTCCATTCACGCCCTCGAAAATGTGTTCGAGCATGGACGTCGCAACCATGGGATCGAGCACCACCGGAACATGCGCGGTCTTCACTCTGCGCGCGCCGAGTCGCCGCAATGTGCGCCGGGCGGCTTCTTTACCCACCGCTTCAGCCGAATCGAGCCTCGCCAGGCTGCGCGCAACCGAATACCAGAAATCGCGCTGCATTCCGCCCTGCTCACCTTCGTTTTGCGCGATAGGCACAGCGGAAACCGAGCAGTACGATCGGCGATATTCGCCGACGAACCCGTGGGAGTTGGCGAGGACCTTCCTGCCGGTCGCCGCATCGAACGATCCTCCGTCCGAATTCTTGATGCGAGGGTCAGCGTCAAGCGCCGCTTTCTCCGCCCGGCGTGCATAGTCGATACGCTCGGCGCCCGGCAGCGAGTAAACATCCTCGTGATAAAGATCAAGGTCGCCGGCAAGCGATCCCAGTTTTGCCGCCTCGGGAATTCCAGCGAACGGGTCTTCCGAGCAGATCTTTGCCAGTTCGAGCGCGGACTTCAACATGCGCTCGATGCCGGCGGCGGAAAAGTCGCTCGAATAAGTGCTGGCCGCACGCTGTCCGAAGAAGACGCGGACGCCAATGGCGCGCGAGCCCGACTCTTTCAGGGTTTCGACCTGACCGAGCCGCACGGTGGTTGAGAATTCGTCGCCTTCACGGACGACGCATTCCGCCGCCGTCGCGCCGCCCTTCATGGCTCGGGCGACGACGTCAGTGGCGAGTTCCTTGAGATCGAGCGCGAGTTTTGTTTCGGCGGTTTCCAGGGTTGTCGTCATTTTGAAAAATATGAGAGGTTAGAGGTCAGATTGCAGAAGCGAAAATCTAAGGTCGTTACCTCTGCAATCTGACCTCTAACCTCTGCAATGCTCTTACTGCATGAATCCGCCTGACTCTTTCCGGGCGGTTCCACCAACCGTCATCCGATCGATCTTGATCGTCGGAATACCCACGCCCACCGGCACTGCTTGCCCGTCCTTGCCGCAAGTTCCTACGCCTTCGTCGAGTTTCAAATCGTTGCCGACCATCGAAACCCGCGTCAGCACATCGGGTCCGTTGCCGATCAGGGTTGCGCCTTTGATTGGAGCGGTGATTTGGCCGCCTTCGATGAGATATGCTTCCGACGCCGAGAAAACGAATTTGCCGTTGGTGATGTNNAAGACGAATTTGCCGTTGGTGATGTCGACTTGTCCGCCGCCGAAGTTCACAGCATAAACACCATTCTTCACTGAACGGATGATGTCGCCGGGATCGTCCTGGCCAGCCAGCATATAAGTGTTCGTCATGCGCGGCATGGGGATGTGCTCGTAGCTTTCGCGGCGTCCGTTGCCGGTATCGGCGAGGCCCATCAGCTTCGACGAAAGTTTATCGCTGAGGTATCCCTTCAGAATTCCATTCTCTATCAGCACCGTTTCCTGCGTCGGTTGCCCTTCGTCGTCAAAATTCAAGGAGCCGCGCCGCCACGGCATTGTGCCGTTGTCGACCACCGTGCACTTTTCGCTGGCCACGCGCTTGCCGATCAGACCGGCGAATGCCGACGTCTTTTTGCGGTTGAAGTCGGCTTCCAATCCATGACCCACCGCTTCGTGCAACAAAACTCCCGGCCATCCCGGACCCAGCACCACTTCCATATCTCCAGCGGGAGCTTCGCGCGCATCGAGTTGCAGAATCGCCTGCCGCGCAGCTTCTTTCGCGAAGAACTCGGGCGTCTTGTCGTTTTCTCGACCTCCGAAAAAGAAATCGAGCGCCACACGGCCGCCCCCGCCCGAGGTTCCACGTCCCGAACTCAAATCTGTCTTCGCGATGCAAGATACATTCATGCGCGCCAGCGGCTGCGAGTCTTCGGCAAATGTGCCGTCGGAGCCGACCACGAGAATATTTCTCAGTTCGTCGCCATAGCTCGCCCGCACTTCCTTGATTCGCGGATCGTAACCGCGCGCCGTCTTGTCGGCGCGCATCAGCAACTCAACCTTGGCAGTAATGTCGGCATCCACCGAGGGCAACGTCACTGGATACAAACTGCGGGCCGGCTTCTGCTGAAAACCCGCGACCGTCGACTTTGCCGGAGCGCTCGCGATCAGCGCCGCCGTTCGTGCCGCGTGAAGAATACGCTGCGGAGAGAGATCGTCGGTATAAGCATATCCGGTGCGTTCGCCGGAGACGACGCGCACGCCGCATCCCGCGGAAATTCCCTGCGAGGCGGACTTCACCAGCGACTCGTCGACCATCAGCGAGGTCGACGTGAGGTATTCAAAATAGAGGTCGGCATAGTCNNCGAGTCCGTCCCCGCAGCAACTCGATTATCCCACGAGCGCCGAGCCAGCGCGGTTACAAGCGAGATTACGGAAGTCAAGCCATCGCGCGAAAACCGAACAATTCCACGGCCCATCGGTCACTGACGATCGCTCCCAAAAGGCGAACAATTCCAGTTCATGACCCCAGATTCGCTCAGCCAACTGCTTTCCGACTTTCTCCAGGGCGCGCGCGCAGCCGTCGTCGTAGAAGGCGGCGCCATCGCGTTCGATTTGGCCGACTCTAAGTACTCAATTTCCGGCGAGTACAACAAATGCTTGTTGCACTTGTGGTCGAGTGAGCGCAATTTCGTCCGGCGCGTGCTCGATGCGGAGGTCAAAGTCACAACGCTGCGCTTGCAGGTACAGCGGATGGGACAGAATCATCCCACGCGCCTCGACTTCTGCCGCGATCGCGATCGGCGTTCAGCCGCCACGCGACGTGCGGCGCGCGCGGCTTACGAGCCTCGGCTGCGGCGGGCGCTCGAGAGAAATTTCCCCGGCTGGACTGTGGTCCGGTTGACCACCAGCGTTGATCTGGAGAATTCTTTTGGTCCGGCCTACTTGCGCGGATTGCTTCGCCACGGACAGCGCGCCTTGGCCGTTGTTGGGGTCAACGATCAAGAGACGCAATCGACCGTCGATGGCGCCCTCACCGTGGGGATCCTCTGGCTCGAGGCCTGCCGCCTGGCCCAGCGGGAACGCCGAGTGGTCGAAGGACTGGCTCTGGTTGTGCCGAAAGGCATGTCAACGCTTACGCGGCAGCGCATGGCGCATCTGCATCCCACGTCCGCGAAATGGAGCTTGTACGAATTCGACCAGCGGGAAGATGCGTTCGCACCGGTAGATACCGGCGATTGCGGCAACCTGGCAACCCGGCTGATTCATTCTGTCGATGAGGGTCAGGCACGAGAACGCTTCGCGGCCTCGATCGCGCGCATTCAGCGCATTCTGCCCCAAGCGGAAGTTGTGGTGCTCTCGCCCGCGCTTCTTTCGTTCCGTCGCCACGGCCTGGAATTCGCCCAGGCGCGCATTGCGCACGATCCGCGAAGTTTCGAGAGCACGGAAGAGATCGCTTTCGGAGTTGGACCTGAAGAGCGCATTCTCAACTCCGAGAACGAAGCGCAGTTCGCCGATTTGGTGCGCTTGGCTGCCTCAGTTCGCCACAAGGATGGTCCCAAGAACCACGCGCTGTGGCGCATGCATCCTGAGCGCTGGCTGGAATCTCTGGTCTCCGGGAACATCGCGGCGCTCGACGGCCGTCTTCGTCCAGAATTTGTCTATGCCCAGGTTCCCGCCTTCGCCGCTGCCGATCGCGCCATGATTGACGTCCTGGCCGAGACACGCGACGGCCGCTTGGCCGTGATCGAATTGAAAGCCGATGAGGACATACACCTGCCCCTGCAGGGCCTCGACTACTGGTCGCGTGTTGCCTGGCACCAAAGCCGCGGCGAGTTCGCGCGCTTCGGCTATTTTCCCGGACGCGAAATCTCGCAGCAGAAGCCGCTGCTCATGCTGGTCGCACCCGCTTTCCACCTGCATCCCACGACCGACACGATTCTCCGCTACCTGTCGCCCGATCTCGATTGGGAGCTGCTTGGAATCGACGAGCATTGGCGCGAAGAGATACGAGTCGTGTTCCGAAAAAAGCCGCAACGCACGACCTCGTTAGCCATTCCAGCCTGACAGGCGCCTAGCTTCCAATGCTTTTCCGCAGCATCACCAGTTGTCCAAGGTGATACGCATTGTGATCGGCCACCAGCAGCGCCTCGCGCAGCATTGTGTGTCCATCACCCCATGGAATGCGGGCATAGAGATCAACCTTCGGGTTGGCAACAAGCTGCTGCATCGTGCGCAGGTCCTTCTTGAACGCCGCGATACTCGCTGCCCAGGCCTTCTCGTCCAAAGGCGCTTCCGACGCCGGCCAGTAGTCGTCAGGCCAGTTCCGAGCGGCATACTTTACATTGCGGCAGAATTCCAGAATGTCCCACTGCGCCAGCCGCATGTGTTCGAGCAGCATCCACGCAGTGTGCGGGAAGTTTGCGACTTTGGTGCCCGCGAGTGGCACGGTCCAGTGGCCGATCTCATCGTCGAAGCTGATGTGCGCTCCTCCACCTTTCAATAGGAAGAGCAAGTGCTCGCGGAGTTGTTGATCGTGCACCGACTTGGCGGATGTCGGTCGAGTTGCGGCCTTCTTCGATTTGTTATTTGCTTTAATGCTTTTCTTCTTCGCCATAATCACTCCATATGTATAAGAACAGACGCATGAGAACGGAAGGATGAAGGCCGAATCCCAAACGATCCGAATCTCAAATGAATTGATCGCGCGTCACTCCGCCGCGCTTGGATTGATTGTAATTTCCGGCCCCTCCCCTTTGTACACGCGTCCGATTCCCCGCACCAGCCGCCGCATCGGCAGGTCTCCTTTGGCATCGGCAAAGAAGATTTCACCGGCCCGGGTGCCGCGATAACACCAGCGCTTCAGGATCGCGAGATGCTCCATGCGCTCGATGGCACTGGCGGGCGCCGACGCGGGAAACGCCGACATCGCGGCTTCGATCCGCGCTTCCATGGATTGCGATTTAGCGTGCTCGTCATCGGAAATCGGAAACGGCAGCGGTCCCGCGATAGCACCACCGTCAACCCGGAACAGAGCGACGCTTTCCGGTTGCTGCGATTTTTGAACGATCACGGCGTGCAGCCGGTCGATACGCTGCACGAACTCCGCCAGCTGCTGCAGCACGGGAGCAAGCTTGTCGATCCGCGCGTGAATGGCTGCGGCTGCCTCAAATTCCATTTTCGCGGAGGCCTCGTCGCGCTCCGTGCCCATCTGCCTCTTCAACGAATCGCCGCGCGAGTCCAGAAAATCTTCGACCCTCAGCACCTCGGCACGGTATTCATCGTTGGTGCAGCCGCGAAAACACGGCGCCAGGCACATCTTCATCTCGGAATAAACGCAGCCAGGAAATGCCGGGTCGGGATGCAGGTCTTCGACGCAGCGCCGCATCTTGAAGAAGTCAAGCGCATCGTTCATGAACTTCTCCGCCGCCAGCCGGGATGCAAACGGCCCGTAATAAACATTCTTTCCTGAAATTTTTCCCAGCCGCGTGGTCACCGAGGCGCGGGGAAATTCGTTTTCCAGATGCAGCTTGACCAGCGGCGCAAAGCGCAGCCGCAGACGATTGGAAAAGGTCTGAGGGAAAAGGTGGCGCAGGGTCTGGTAAAGCACGAATCCCGATTCAAAATCAGACCCAGTCAGGGTGTACTCGATCCAGCGCACGCGAGCGCGCAGGTTCAGCCGTTTGGTGCGTTCTTCGGGAGCAGAAAGAAGCCGCTGCAGCCGTCTTCGCAGATTGGCTGTCTTGCTGACGTAAGGCTCGGAGCTGCCATCTTCCCCGCGCAGAAGGAACACTGCCGGAACGGCGGCTATGGCGGCGAAGACCTCGGCGTCAGTTTCCGGACGGAACTCGATGCGCTCACGCTGCACCTGCCGATTGTAGATGAGGGCAGACGTTAGAGGTCAGATTGCAGAGGGGAACAGATTTCACCTCTGCAATCTGACCTTTCACCTCTGCCCTTTTACCTTATCCGAAGCTCGCGCTCTTAAACTTCTGCCGGAAGTCTGGCCCCTCCATCTTCACAATGCGGCACATCTCGTGAAGGCGGGAACGCATACGCTCGCCGATGCGGTCGCCCAATGTTTCCTCCCTGGCCGCAGCCCGCGCTGGAGAAAGCGATCGAGCTACCCTGGCAGCCGGTTCGTCGGCAAAGTTTGTGGTGATAATCGTCGTCCGATTGTCGTTATAGCGAGTGTTGAGGATCAAGCTCACCGTGTCCCACACCCACTCGCTCGGCTTCACGGCGCCCAATTCATCGAGCACCAGGACCTCCGCTTCAAAGACCGGCCGCAGCACCTGCAGTTCGGTCGCCTGCACCGAATCGTTGTAAGAATTCTGGATCTGTTTCAGCAATTCGCGATAGTCGCAGAAAAGGCACGCGCATCCGCGGGCAGCAATGAGTTCTTTCAGAATGCCGACTGCAAGATGCGTCTTGCCGGTACCGATTCCGCCGACGAGCAAAAGGCCTTTGCCCTCGCGCGGATCAAATTCCTGCACAAAACGCGCCGCGCCGATCTGCGCAAGTGCAATCAAGTGATCGGCTCCCGGAAAATCGGTCGTGAAGTTCGACAGCTCACAGTGCTCGTATCTCTTCGGGATCCGCGCCGCAGCGATCAGCGCCCCATTCCGCGCCCGCAACTGACAATCGCACCGCGTAACGCCACCGTCCTGCTTTCCATGGACCGGTTTCCATCCCGAGCCCGCGCACACCGGGCAAATTTCCGCAGCCGTTTTCATAATCGTGTACTTAAACTTTGCACCCGTATCCACCCATCCCGCAACTCGAAACCATATTCTCTCTGTGTACATCCTGTGCACCGCAGACTTCTCCTGTGGAGAACCCCGACGGCGCGAGGAAATAGAGCTTGGGACATCGTACCTATGGCAGAACGTCGCAGCGGCCGCCGGCACTGGCACTTTCGTCTCAGTGCTTCGAAATGCAAACCTCCGCTGCCTCACGGTGTCAAAACCGGCAACTGGCACGTGTTTCCCATTGACAATCCTCCGGCTTGGGCGAGAATGGCCATCGCCGGTGCTCGCGCTTTGAGCTTTCCTCCCCGGCTGAGGGCGCGAGAGCCGTAGTGACTAGTTTCAGGAGAGAGCATGAACAAAGCTGATCTGGTTGACCGGATCGCCGGAGCCGTTAGCATTTCCAAGGCGCAGGCGACGACCGCGATCGACACCACTGTGGACAGCATTACTGCTGCCCTTCGCAAAGGTGACCGGGTAGCCTTGATTGGATTCGGCACGTTCTCCGTCTCGCAGCGCAAGGCCCGCAATGGCCGGAACCCGCAGACGGGTGCCACGATCAAGATTGCCGCTCGTAGAGTCGCCAAATTTACTCCCGGTAACGAACTCAAGAAAGTCGTCAACAAAGGTAAGTAAGGGGCCCCAGACATTTTGGATACGACCGAAACGGCAGGGGGTCGGACCTGCCGTTTCACTTTGGATCTGGGTCCCGTAGCCTCACCTTGCTGAATCCTTTCTAACTCCTGTAGAATCAAATGTCTGATTGAGGATTAGGGACCGAATATGAAAGCATCTACTCATCCGCACTATAGTGAAATCCGCGTGCATTGCGCTTGCGGCAATGCCTTTGTAACCCGTTCCACCCATAAGGGCGACATCAGCGTAGAAATTTGCGCCGCCTGCCATCCTTTCTTTACCGGCAAGCAGAAGCTCATGGATACCGCCGGCCGCGTCGAGCGCTTCCGCCGCAAATACGCCAAGAGCGATGCCGGCAAAGCCGAGGCCGCCAAGGCCGCCGAAACGGCCAAGAAGTAACTTCTGCGCAGAAGCTCGCATGGCTGAGAGCCTCCCCTTGGGGGAGGCTTTCCTTTTGATTTTTGCTTTTGATTGCCGAAAGATGCGCGTCCTCGCCTGTCCTGCCCAGCGCAGCTCAGCCTCCGTCACGTAAAATCGAGCTGTGCAGAAGTTCTGGGACACTTCGGATCCGGTGTCGAGTCGGACGGGCGAGTCACTCGTCCTCAGCCGGACTTTCCCTGATTCCATCACCATCGGCAACGTCCGCATCGCTCCGGCCACCGTGCTTGCCCCGATGGCCGGAGTCACCGACACCGTCTTCCGCCGCGTAATTCGTTCGCTGGGCAGCTGCGGATTGATCATGACCGAATTCACCAGCGCCGAAGGCTTGACGCGAAATTCCGCGCGGACCTTACATTATTTATATTTCGGTGAGGACGAGCATCCCATCGCCGCGCAAATCTTCGGCTCCGATCCTGAAGTGATGGCTTCCGCCGCCGCGCTTACGCAAGACCTGGGATTCGATCAAATTGACATCAACCTCGGCTGCCCGGTGAAAAAAGTGGTGAAATGCGGCGGCTCCGGCTTGTTGCGCGATTTGCCTCACCTCGAAACCCTTCTGCGGAAAGTTCGCGCGGCCGTAACGATTCCTCTCACTATCAAAATTCGTTCAGGCTGGGACCAAAACAATATCGTCGCGGTGGAAGTTGCGCGCATGGCGGAACAAATCGGCGTGGAAGCGATTGCCGTTCACCCGCGAACGCGCATGCAGGGATATGCCGGCTCCGCCGATTGGTCCGTGATTCGTGCGGTGAAGCAAGCCGTGCGCATGCCCGTAATCGGGAATGGAGATATTCATACGCCTCAGGACGCCGTCCGCATGATTGACGAGACAGGATGCGACGCCGTGATGATCGGGCGCGCGGCGTCTTCGAATCCGTGGATTTTCAGCCAGATCGCGGATTACATCGCAACTGGCCGCTACGATGAGCCGTCCGAGATGGACCGCTATCATCTGCTCTCCAGCTATTTTCGCAGTTTGATTGCAGCTGAAATGCCCGACGCGATCGGCAAGATGAAACAGTTCGCGACTCTTTTCACCCACGGCGTTCGCAATGGCTCCGAGCTTCGCTATGCCGTGCACCACGCGCATACCGCTGCGGAAATCCTGGATGGCGTTGATTCCTTCTTCGCTCGAACTTCAGCCGCTTCCTCGGACTAGTTTCAGGCCGTCGCGGTGGGAATTTACTCGTCTCTGGTGATGAGAAGTTGTTTGTAGGCCTCGCGGCGTGTGATCCCGCGTTCGCGCGCAGCTTGTTTCAACGCAGCTTTGGGGTCAACCCCGCGTTCCTTCACGATCTCGTCAACCCGCCGTGCGATCGGCAGTGCGCGGCTCGCATCCTCGGGAGACACTGCTGTTTGCCCCGCTCCGTCGGAAGGCGCGATCAAAAGTGTGATTTCACCGCGTGGCGCTTTTACGCGAGCCTTCGCGACCAGATCTTCCAGATGGCCGCGCAGGAACTCCTCATAAATTTTGGTCAGCTCACGCGCGATTACCGCCGGACGATTTCCTAGAATTTCGAGCGCGTCTTCCAGCGTATCCAACGCCCGGTGGGGAGCTTCATAAAAAATAATCGTGCGCGGCTCGTTGGCCA
>PMSZ01000513.1:342-5706 GCA_003168235.1 Acidobacteriaceae bacterium | reverse complement strand
GCCTGACCACGCACAACAATTACTGGAATACTGCCATCGGCAATACGTACACGTTCAGTCCGACCTGGCTCGGTACCCTGGTGCTCGATGCCAGCCTGTTGCATCTGACCCAAACGCGCAATTCGGACCTCGGTTTTGCCATACAATTTCCCTTCAGCGTGACCGCGCTCACCGTTTCTGGCTTCGAAACGTTCGGCGACAATCAATTCGCCACTCCTATCACCCTTTTCCCTGACCTGCGCAATCAGGAGAAATATCAGTTCCGCTACGATCTGAGCCACACCGCAGGCACGCACGCGATCAGGTTCGGAATCGATTTTATTCATGAACCGGTGCTGGGCGGCGCGTTTGCCTCTACTGCAGAGCAGTTCATCACTTATCCGTCGAACCCCGTTTACTATGTGGCGAACCCTTCCCAGTTTTATTTCGTTCCTCCATCGGCAGAGTGCAATCCGATGCCGGATCCCGTTGCCAATCCAGGTATTTCATGCAGTTTCACGCCGGCCGGTAACGGTGCCTTCTCCCAGAACGTGCAGCGGCTGGCGCTCTACGCGGAAGATTCTTGGCACGTCTCACACCATCTGACGGTAAATTATGGTCTGCGCTGGCAGACAACATTCGGTTTGTTCAATGCGTCGGGTCTAAGCCAGGCCGCAAACCCTTCCTTCCCAGAGCTGGCGACGTTGGGGTACCCGGAAGCCGTGCCTCATGACGACCGCAAACAAATTGCACCTCGACTCGGCATTGCCTATTCGCCCGGCCAGAGCGAGAAAACGGTGCTGCGCGCCGGATTCGGAATGTACTACCAGGATCTGGGACAAAACGGATGGGCTGCCGCATTTCAGGCGGTCAATCCAGACTCCGTGGCTCCTCCATCGTTGATTGACCCTCACTATAAAACGCCCTACTCCATCCACACGACTGGCGGCGTTCAACACGCCTTCAACGAGCACTGGAGCGCGAGCGCCGATTACGTCCACGAACAGGGGAACCACGGATATCGCGCCTATCCTTATTCAGAAGCAACCGTCTTCGCCTCCAATAACCGCTCCAGCTACAACGGATTGATGCTGCACATGCAGGGCAACCTGCGCCGCTTCGATCTGGTCGCGAATTACACGCTCTCCAAGGCCCAGACGTGGGGATGTTTGCTTGGTGAACTGTTCGACTATGTCGATGGGGTCTGCCCGACACCCTACGGATATCCCCATGCAGGGCAGCTGAATGCTTTTGGCCCTGGCGACTATGGTCCTTCCGGCGAAGACGTTCGTCACCGGTTCGTCCTGGCGGGTACGGTTCACCTCCCCGGCGGAATTGAATTGAGCACCATCAATCAGGTCGAGAGCGCGCGTCCGATCACGATTACCGACCAGGATAACGCCAGCCGCATCTGGCTGCAGTTCAACGGGCAGTCACCTTCTTACACCAGCCTCGACGAATTCCGTGGCAGGCCCTACATCCAGTCGGACCTTCGCGTTGCGCGGCCCATCAAACTTAACGAGCGTTGCCAGATATATCCCTTCGCCGAGCTCTTCAATCTCTTCAATCGCAACAATCCTGGCGCAAATTACGCCGTCAACGTCGTCCAACTCCCGGTGCCCATGTCTCAGATGGTGCCCAATGCCAACGGGCAAACCATCGTCAGCAGTGTTTGCCTGGGCGCAAACGCCCTCAATTGCACTCTGGCGAACTCCGTACCCCTTACCAGCCTGAAGCAGCTCGAAATACCCGAAGGCGCATTGGGAGATTTCTTCGGCCCGGGCACAACAGTTGGGATTCCATTCGCCGCGCAGTTGGGCGTGCGGGTAACGTTCTAGAAAATTGCGGGCGACGGAACTTCCCGTTCTGACCGTCGGCGGCGACTCGGCAATCCGCGTCTCTACACCAGATTTGTGGTTTTTCTCGCCGTGGCGACGCGCGCGATTCCCTGAAGATCGTTTCTGATCTCGACCTCGTTCCAATCGGAAAGCAAGTGTCGCACGCGGTTCGCAATCGTCCCGCTGATTTCGAAGACCAGCCGACCGCTTGGCCTCAGCACCGTACGCGCCTGAGGGATGAGGCGGTCGATGACTTCCAGTCCCGTCGGGCCCGCGAAGACGGCGTTGCGCGGCTCGAACTTGCGCACCTCCAGTTGCACCGAGTCTTCTTCCGACTCGCCCACATAAGGAGGATTCGAAACCACGAAGTCGAACGAAGCGGGAGGAAATCCCTCCAGCAAATCGGCTCGGTGAAATGCGACGCGCGAAGTCAACTCCAGCCGCGCCGCGTTCGCCTGCGCGACTTCCAGTGCGGCCGGAGAAATGTCGATCGCGTGGATCTCCGTCTTCGGCAACTCCTTCGCCAGAGCAAGCGCGATCGCTCCTGATCCGGTGCCCACATCGACGACGCGCAGCCCGTGTGGAGCGGGCGCCCCCGCCCGCGGCCCTTGATCTTGTTCTTGCTTTTGCTCTTGCTTTTGCTTTTGCTCCAGCCCCAAACCATCCCGCGAGACCAGCTCCAGTACCGCCTCCACGACATGCTCGGTCTCCGGCCGGGGAATCAACACCGCCGGCGACACGACGAGATCCATCCCCCAGAACTCCTGATGTTCGGTGATGTACTGTGCTGGAACGCCAGTAGCGCGGCGCGCAAGAGCTTCGTCGTAGCGACGTATTTCGTCTGCCGTGAGATTTCGTTCCGGATGCGCGTAGAGATACGCACGGTCGCAGTCGAGCGTGAACATAATCAGAATCTCCGCGTTCATGCGCGGAGAGGGAACGCTCGCGGCCGACAGCCGCTCGACCGCCGCATTCAGAATCTGGCGAAGTTGCACGAGTCTATTTCACCACGGGGACACAGAGACAAAGAGAAAAACAAACAAAAGAGAGACAAGAGAGAAGACAATTAAAAGACTGCTTCGCGAACGACCAACGACAACCGACTGCTCTTACACTACGCCCGCTGTCTCCTGCTTCAGCTTCTCAGCCTGATAGTGCGTGATCAACGCGTCGATAATCGGTTGCAGCTTGCCGTCCATGACTTGTTCGAGCTGATGAATGGTGAAACCGATGCGATGATCGGTGAGCCGGTTTTGCGGAAAGTTGTAGGTGCGAATTTTCTCCGAGCGGTCGCCCGATCCAACCATCTGCTTGCGTTCTTTGGCCAGCGCGTCCGCCTGCTTCTGCATCTCGACTTCATAGAGCCGCGACCGCAGCACGCGCATGCCTTTTTCGCGGTTCTTAATCTGCGACTTTTCGTCCTGGCAACTCACTACCGTGCCCGTTGGAATGTGCGTGATCCGCACCGCCGAGTACGTCGTGTTCACCGATTGACCGCCCGGTCCCGACGAACAGAAAGTATCGATGCGCAGGTCTTTGGCTTCGATCTTGACGTCCACTTCTTCGGCTTCTGGCAGCACCGCGACCGTGATCGCCGACGTATGCACGCGCCCCTGCTGTTCGGTCGCGGGCACGCGCTGCACTCGATGCACGCCACTCTCGTATTTCAAACGCGAATACACGCGATCGCCTTCGATCAGCGCAATCACTTCCTTCAGGCCGCCCACGCCCGATTCCGACGTGGAGAGCACTTCCACCTTCCACTTCTGCGCCTCGGCATAACGGTTGTACATGCGGAAGACTTCGGCTACGAATAATGTCGCCTCGTCGCCGCCCGTCCCGGCGCGAATTTCGAGTACGACGTTCTTATCGTCATTCGGATCTTTCGGCAGCAACAAAACCTTGAGGTCTTCCTCGACCGTCACGATGCGCGCATCCAGCTTCGCCAGTTCCTCTTCGGCGTAGGCGCGCATGTCGGGATCTTTTTCGTCGGCGAGAACGGCCTTGCTTTCGGCGATGCCGCGCTTCAGGTCCTTGTACTCGCGATACTTTTCGACGATCCCAGCGACTTCGCTATGGGCTTTGGCGGTCTTCTGGTATTTCGCCGAATCGTTGGTGATCTCAGGCGCTAACAAAGCCTGTGTCAGTTCTTCATAGCGGATCTCGATTTGATCAAGACGTTCAAACATAAGTTCTCAGTTTTCGGTTCTCAAAGAACCTTGGACGACGCTACAAGCCGCAGCAGAAGTCAGCCCACGCTCGTTCTCGCGAATTCTATTGTAGGGGTTTTACTGAGAACCGAGAACTGGGAACTGTGCGGTTGGCACCGCTAAGCAATCACCAGTTCACCGCCATGTTGTTTTTCCAGCTTCATGGCTTCATCGAGCGCAACGATCGCGCATTCCACTTCGCGGTCATCGGGAGGTTGCGTCGTGATCCGCTGCAGCCACAGTCCAGGAGCGGTCATCAGCGCAAACAGCGAGAAGCCCGGCTGAGTCGAAGAACTCCTGGCCGAGAAACGCTTTGCGGCAAAGCGGATGATCTCGTAGGAAACGCCAGCAATCAGCGGCAGCAGCGCGATGCGAATGCCGAATCGAGCCCAGAAAGTATGCACCGGAATCGCCATATACACGAACATCGAGATGATCATCACCGTCATCAGGAAGCTCGTTCCGCAGCGCGGATGATACGTCGAATACTTCTGCACCGCTGCGGTTTCGAGCGGGTCGCCATTCTCAAACGCGAATACAGTTTTGTGCTCGGCGCCGTGATACTCGTAGACACGGCGAATGTCTTTCCACAGCGAAACTCCCCAGACGAAGAGGAGGAACATCGCGATCCGGATCAGCCCATCCACCAGGTTAAACACGAATTGCTGGCCGAAGACCGGGTTCACCCTTTTCAGCTCCGTCGTCGCCAGCAGCGGCAGGTATTTATACATGAAGATGAAAAAGGCGATGGAGAACGCCATGTTCAGGCCCGCCATCCAGCCGGTGATTTCGAACTTCTTGCCCTGGTCTTGATTTCCCGGATTTTCGCTTCCAGCATCGACGCCGGTGAGCTCTCCCAGCGCCGCATTGGCTGAGAATTTCAGCGCGCGGAACCCGAGCGTCATCGCGTGCCCCAGCGTCATCACTCCGCGAATGATCGGCCAGCCCATCCATTTGTGCTGCTCCGAAGGCCGCTCCAGCGGTTCGCTGTGGGTGACGATCTCACCGGACGGCTTACGCACGGCAATCCCCCAGGCGTGCGGCGAACGCATCATCACGCCCTCCAGCACAGCCTGCCCGCCGACGAGAGTTTCCTCGCCGCTCTCCAGTGCCGGGAGCAGCTGCACCGCCACCAAAAAACGCAAAATTTGCTGCCAACGTCGCATGGGTATTGGATGTAGCGCGCGGAGGGAAGACTCCAACGTGCCTTTAGACTACCACAGGTTATGAAAATTTCGAGCACTCCGCGCCGGAATCGATGCTGTATCCCTTTAGGTGTCAGTAGTTTAAAAGCAGCCGCATTTCCGCCCGCATGTCGAGATCGCCGAGATGACGCA
>PMSZ01000513.1:0-320 GCA_003168235.1 Acidobacteriaceae bacterium | reverse complement strand
TTCCTGTACCGCAATCACGCACGCGTGCGCCGTCTCGCACACCACGTGCTCCAACTGGATCGTGGTATGGCGGATGCCGAAATTCTGGCCGAGCTTCTCTTTGATCTCGCGCAGAATCAGGTCGCTCTCTGAAGTCGCCATGTCGGCAATCTTCACGTGCGCCGAGAGCGCGTGGTTTTCCGAGCCTATGCTCCACAGGTGAAGGTCGTGCACGTCGCTCACGCCCACGATCGTGCGCATCGTCGACTCCACATCTTCGAGGCTCATGCCCCGTGGAGTGCCTTCGAGCAGGATGTTGAGCGTTTCGCGCACGATGCCGA
>PMSZ01000535.1 GCA_003168235.1 Acidobacteriaceae bacterium | reverse complement strand
TAGTGATACGGAATCACAATCTTCGGATGAAACGCCTTCACGGCATCCGCCGCTTCGTCGGGAGGCATGGTGTATGGCAGATTCATGCAGACGAATGCGACGTCAATATTTTTAAGCGCGCGCATCTCCGGAACGCCTTCCGTGTCGCCGGAAAAATAGAAGCGCACGCCGCCATAGGTGAGCACGTATCCGTTGCCGCGTCCCTTGTCGTGAAAAAACTTGCCCGGAGCCGGACCGCGCTTGAGGTTATAGGCCGGGATCGCCTCAATCGTCCAGCCGNNGGATCGCCTCAATCGTCCAACCGTCCCACGTCTTGTTTTCGCCATTCGCAATCGGCTTGGCAGTTGTCACGGTTGCCACTACGGCGGGCGGCGCGAGAATATCGGTCCCAGCCTTGCTGATTTCTGCGATGGCAGCGGGATCCATGTGGTCCTGATGAATGTCGGTAATCAGAATCAGGTCCGCCTTCCGAGATCCATCGAGCTTCGCGGGTTTCGCGGGATCGAGGTAAATGACTTTGCCGCCGGCCTCGATCAAAGTGCTGGCGTGATAGAGCGGAGTGATCTTAACGTCTCCCGCCGAGGTTGGAAACACCTGCGTAGCCGCCGTAGCGCTCACGAAAGAAGATAGAGCGAAGAAAATACCAAGAGCAAGAAGCAGTCTCATGTCGACCTCACTTGATTTTCAGGAACAATCTTAAAGCCTGAAAGCATTTTGCGGGATAGTCCGCGCTTATCAAAGCGCGGTTTCAGGAAAATGAGGTCCAGGCTTGCGATTGTTCCAGCGTGGTTCGGATCATTGTGAAAGAATAATGTCGCACGATTTCTATGCAGCAACGACGTCAAAGTAGCTCATGGCGCGGCCGTGCCAGTCTATGGGGATAGTTAGGCCCTGCGCGAAAGATATGCGAGGCGAAGTCCCAGGCTGCCTACCTGCAATTTTGTCTTTGCTGGCGACGATGATTGCTGTGACGGCCGTGTTCTCTCCACCCGCTGCCGCGCAGGGAGGGCCTCCCTTCATCACCACCGATCCCGGCACTCCTGGCGATGGCAACTGGGAGATCAATGTCATGAGCTACTCCGAGCGGCATCCCGCAGCGCGCATTTTTGACGCACCCTTGTTGGACCTAAACTACGGAGTTGGCTCGCGTATCCAGCTGACCTACGAGGTCCCGTACCTGGTGGTAGGCACCGACGGTGGCCCGACCCGCAGCGGTCTCGGCAAGTCGCTGCCGGGAGTCAAGTGGCGTTTCTATGACAACGATGAAAACCACCTCCAGATATCGGTCTTTCCTCAGCTCGAGTTCAACAATCCTGACCGTTCATTGCAACGCGGACTCGTCGCTTATGGCACCCGCTTTTATCTTCCCGTCGAGATCGAGAAGAAAGTCGGGCCGTTCGAAGTCAATCCGGAGGTCGGCTACTATTTTTCCAACAGAGCCGGGTCAGAGTGGGAGGCTGGAGTCGTGGTAGGCAACGAGGTGAGCAAGCGCCTCGAACTGGATGGCGAATTGTATTCGACCGCCAATACCAACGGCCTGAATCACTGGAACAGCTACGATGCCGGAGCCCGTTATAAACTGAGCGAGCATTTTATCGTGCTGATTATGGCGGGCAGCAGTTTCAACCGCCCGTCCAGCAGCCAGCCGCAGTTCTTCGGCTACGGGGGCATGCAGTTCCTTTTCTCCATGAAACACAAAAAAGAAAGCCCGGCTGAGAGCGAGCCGTAACCAGCTAATCGCGTCATCTGGCGGTTATATCGCCTTTCACGTTCGACGATCCAATGACTGATGTATCCTTGTCGTTCAAGAAAAGATCCCAGCGAGGTTCACCTAGCATGACGATCAAGAAAAACGCGGCGCGTACCACGGGACTCCGCCAGAAAACGCAGTTGATGTCGGGTTCAGAAATTGAGCGCACCCTGGTGCGTTTGGCGCACGAGATCCTCGAAAAGAACGGCGGGGTAGAGGGTTTGGGACTGGTGGGAATCCGCCGCCGCGGCGTTCCTATCGCCGAACGCCTGGGCAAGATGATTCAGCAGGTTGAGAAGAAGAAGGTCCCGGTCGGCACGCTTGATATCACGTTCTACCGCGACGATCTCTCTACCCTTGGTCCCAAGCCCGTCGTCCAGGAAAAGGAAATTGGCTTTTCCATTGAAGGGAAGAAGATCGTGTTGGTTGACGACGTACTCTATACCGGTCGCACCACCCGCGCAGCGCTCGATGCGCTCTTCTCCCACGGACGGCCGAGCCTGGTCCAGCTACTCGTGCTGATCGATCGCGGCCATCGCGAGCTGCCCATTGAAGCTCAGTTCGTGGGCCGTAACGTGCAGACCACAGACAACGAAATCATCGAAGTCAAATTCGAGGAGATCGACCAGATGGAGAAGGTGCTAATGGTCGAAAGAACCCCCGAAGGCGAAGCTGTTTAAGCCATGCCGGCAGGATTGCTGGGAATTGAAGAACTGGACCGCGCCGAGATCGAAGCCATCCTGGCGCGCGCCAAGCAGTTTCAACCTGTGCAGGACCAATCGCAGAAGAAACTGGATACCCTGCGCGGGAAGATGATTGTCAATCTCTTCTTCGAAGCGTCCACGCGCACCCGCACCAGCTTTGAAATCGCCGCCAAGCGGATGGGCGCGGATGCCATTTCCATTGCGGCGTCGGGCTCCAGCGTGTCGAAGGGCGAATCGCTGGTGGATACGCTCAACACCCTTGTAGCCATGCGTCCGGACGCCATCGTCATGCGTCATGCGGCTTCAGGAGCCCCGCACTTTCTGTCACGTCATTTGCAGATTCCGATAGTCAATGCGGGAGACGGAACCCATGAACATCCCACCCAGGCGCTCCTCGATGCCCGCACCATTCTCGACCGCGGCAAATCCCTTGAGGGCCTGCGCGTGGCCATCATCGGCGACATTCTGCATAGCCGCGTGGCGCGCAGCAACATGCTGCTGCTGCCCAAGCTGGGCGCGACGGTAGTGCTGTGCGGGCCGAAGGAACTGTTGCCGGAAACTGCCGCGCAGGCTGGGCCGGGGATCGAGATCGAGCGCGACTTCCTCAAAGCGATCGGCAAGGCGCAGGTGGTGATGATGCTGCGTATTCAGGCGGAGCGGCTGGTGGGATTGCAGCTGGATCTGGAGGAGTACAAGGCCGGCTATCAGCTCA
>PMSZ01000466.1 GCA_003168235.1 Acidobacteriaceae bacterium | reverse complement strand
TCCACCGTCGACCGCGCCGGCGGAGCCTGCTTGAAATACCGCCCATAAACTTCATTCATCGCCGCGAAGTCTTCCATGTTCTTGAGAAACACCGTGCACCGCAAAACTTTCTCCAGCGAACTCCCCGAGGCCCGCAAGATCGCCTCAACATTTTTCAGCACCCGCTCCGTCTGCGCGCTAACATCGCCGCCAACGATCTGCGCCGTCGCCGGATCGATCGCAATCTGCCCCGAAGTAAAAATCAACCCCGCACCTCGAATCGCCTGCGAATAAGGCCCAATCGCCTGCGGAGCCTCCTTGGTAGCGATCACATCGCGCATCATTCCTCCCACCATTGTCATCCTGAGCGGAGCGAAAACTTCACGAAGCGAAGTTCTCGCGCAGTCGAAGGATCTCTATCTCTACAGCTGCTACCGTGGCCCTAAAACAACGAACTCTGCCTTCGATTCGGAACAATCCCAAAATGCTCATACGCCAGCTGCGTCGCCACCCTCCCGCGCGGGGTCCGATTCAGAAACCCAATCTGAATCAGAAACGGCTCATAAATCTCCTCGATCGCATCCGGCTCCTCCGCCAGCGCCGCCCCCAAAGTATTCAGACCCACCGGCCCGCCCTGATACTTTTCAATAATCGTAAGCAGCAACTTCCGGTCAACCTCGTCAAACCCGTGTTTGTCCACTTCCAGCATGCTGAGCGCCGATTGCGCTGTTGCCAGATCGATCATCCCTGCCGCCCGCACCTGCGCATAATCCCGCACCCGCCGCAGCAACCGGTTCGCAATCCTCGGAGTCCCTCTCGACCGGCTCGCAATCTCAATCGCCCCCGGACGGTCAATCCCCACGCCCAGAATCTCCGCCGACCTTTCCACAATCACCCGCAGATCGTCATGCGTGTAAAACTCCAGCCGCAACAGCAGCCCATACCGCGAACGCAGCGGAGCCGATAACAATCCCGCCCGCGTCGTCGCCCCAATAAACGTGAACGGCTTCACATCCATCGTGTGCGTNNCTTGTAATCTTCCAGCGCCGAATAAAGAATTTCCTCCAGCGCCGGCTGCAAGCGGTGCACCTCATCGATAAAAAGTACCTGCCGGTCCCGCAGGTTCGTCAGGATCGCCGTCAGATCGCCCTTAATCTGCAATGTCGGCCCCGAAGTCTGCTGAAACGCCGCTCCCAGTTCATTCGCAATAATGTTGGCGAGCGTAGTCTTCCCCAGCCCCGGAGGCCCATACAGCAGCACGTGATCCAAAGCCTCGCCGCGAGACTTCGCCGCCTGAATGGCAACATCCAGATTTTCTTTGACCTTGGCCTGTCCGATGAATTCCTGCAGCCGTTGCGGCCGCAGCTTCAGCTCAAACGAGGAATCGTCCTCCACCGGCGCCGCCGATACCAGCCGGTCCTTCAAGTCCAATGCGGGATTCTTGGCAGCAGACACAGAAGCCGATGTTAGCAGTTCCGTAGCAACTCTTGGAAGAACCACGTAAGGATGTTCACTGCCCAATCACGCCCAGCCGCACGCCCTTCAGCTTCCCCGCGTCAAACCATCCCACTTTCTGCCCAAACCACGTCTTCCCATTTCCCAGCTTGTACTTCTTCATCGCCCCCGCAAAATCGCGCCCGTTCAACAAATACGCCACCGGAGACTCCCCAAATTTCGCCAGCCTCTCCGCCAGCCATCCTCCGCCGCTCGGCGCCGCCAGAATCACCGGCTCTCCCGGAAAATACGCCGTTTTGCCAAACTCTTTCTGGTTCTCAATCAGCGGCTCCGCCCATCCATACGCCTTGCGGAACAGCGCAATCGCCGCGTCCAGATTGTTCACCCCCAGCACCACGTTCTCCACCCCGCTCACCGGAGCTCCCGCCACGCTCGCCGAACTCATCACCCGCCACGCCCGCGGCGTCTCATCCTCAATCATAAACGGCAGCGTCGATCCCGGCGTTCCCGACCCCACGTCCGCCGTCGTCCACTCCACCGACATCCCATCCGGCCGCTTCCGGCTTCCTTTCTCCGGAGTCGTCACCGCAATCCCCGCTTTCTTCAGCCGCGCCACTTCCTGCACCAGAACGTTCGTCCCCGCCGCCCACGCGCACGTCACCGCATCCTCCGACATAAACTTCGCCCAGTCCGATCCCGCCGTCACCCCTGCCTTGATCGGAGCAATTAACTCGATGTAACTCCCGTCATCGAACCCGACCATCGCCATCTGCGTGACCCCGTTGCCGTGTGCGCCGCCCGCGTCCGGAGTCAACCCGGCTTCGGTAAACGCCTGCCGCAACGTATCCAGGTTCGATCCACAGACCGACACATGGTCCAACTGCAGTACCACCTCTTGCGCACTCGCCGGATAGGTCATCACCACCAACAGAAGAAAAACACCAGCGAAAGAAAGCCCGCAGCCGAAAGGGGAAGTCGGCCTAACCATGCATCCCTCCTGGGCACAAAGAAGAAAAAAGAATAGTACGCCAGAACCCGCATGGCGGTGAATCTGTTTTTCCCGACGCGCTGGGCGCTAGCCCAGCCTTTCCTCATTTAATCCTCGAGGGTGCCCCGTCCTTGTCGCGTTTTCTGCGACAGGGCGGGGATTTTGATCTCCATGAGTTGAGGCTGGCTGCGGCCCTTTAACGGAAAAGTAAACCGTTGGTTTTGCTGGGGTGCGCCACTTCTCGCGTTTGAGAAGTGGCTTCCACCGCCGTTTGCGGAGGAGGATTTCTCATCATCATTGGTGTTTGAGGGTGGGACCCACCGCTGCGTAATCTTGAAGTTTCCGCACTTCCTCTACGAATGCGGTCCCCTACTCCTCTTCTTCCTTAACCTCGCCCCGCTCCGCCTTAGCCTTCTCAATAATCTTGTCCTGCTGCGCCTGCGGAACCGTATCGTAATGGTGCATCTCCATCGCGAAACTCCCCCGCCCTTGCGTCATCGATGTCAGGTCCGCGCCATACGTCAGCATCTCCGCCATCGGAACTTCCGCCTTCACAATCGTGTTCCCGGCCTTATTATCCATCCCCTGGATGCGTCCCCGCCGGCTGTTCAAATCTCCCATAATCGTTCCCGCGAACTCGTCCGGAATCGTGATCTCAACATTCATCACCGGCTCCAGCAGCGTCGGCTTCGCCACTTCCATCGCTTTCCTGAACGCGATCCGCCCCGCCATCTGAAACGATAGATCGTTCGAATCCACATCGTGATACGACCCGTCATAAAGAATCACGCGGAAATTCACCACCGGATATCCCGCCAGGTATCCCCGCGCCGCCGCATCCTTAATTCCCTTTTCCACCGCCGGAATGTAATTCTTCGGAATCGACCCGCCAAAAATATCGTTGACGAACTCGAACTCCACCCCTGCATCTCGCGGCAACGGCTCCATCTTGATCTTGCAATCGCCATACTGCCCGTGCCCGCCCGTCTGTTTCTTGTGCCGTCCCTGCACGTCGGCCTTCCCTCGAATCGTCTCGCGATACGGAACTTTTGGCGCCTTCAAAACCACCTCCGCGTGATACCGCTTCTTCATCTTCGAAACCACCACTTCAATATGCTGTTGTGCCGTCCCCGCAATCAAAAACTCTTTCGTCTGCGGATCGCGGAAAAATCGCAGCATCGCATCTTCTTCCATCAGCTTGTGCAGTCCTACTCCCAGCTTGTCCTCGTCCGCCCGGCTCTTCGGCTCAATCGCAAACGTAATCGCTGGCTCCGGCAACTTCACCGCCGGATACCGTATCGGCGA
>PMSZ01000459.1 GCA_003168235.1 Acidobacteriaceae bacterium | reverse complement strand
GAGGTAGTCATGTCCCGCAACACCGATCAATCCCGCAAGCTGCAGCATCGCGCCGAACAATTCATCCCCGGAGGCGTCAACTCCCCGGTGCGCGCCTTCCGCAGCGTGGGAAGCGAACCGCTCTACATCGTCCGCGGCCACGGCTCTCATATTTACGACGCCGACGGCAACGACTACATCGACTACATCGGTTCCTGGGGACCGCTCATCCTCGGCCACGCTGCGCCCGTCGTAATCGACGCCATCATCGCCGCTGCGCGCAACGGCACCAGCTTCGGAGCCTCTACTCCAGCCGAAGCCGATCTCGCCGAGCTGATCATCTCGGCTTTTACGCACATGCAAAAAGTCCGCTTCGTCAGTTCCGGAACCGAAGCCACCATGTCGGCCATCCGCCTCGCCCGCGCCTATACCAAACGCAAATACATTGTGAAGTTTGAAGGCTGTTATCACGGCCACTCCGACGGATTGCTGGTAAAAGCCGGATCGGGCGTCGCCACGCTCGGCATTCCAGGCTCAGCCGGAGTTCCCGAAGAATTCACCCAGTTCACCCTGGCGCTTCCGTATAACGACACGAATGCGGTCGAGCAGGCTTTCGGCAAATTCAAGCACCAGATCGCCTGTGTCATCGTCGAGCCCGTAGTCGGCAACATGGGATGCGTTCCTCCCGCTCCCGGATACCTCGAAGCTCTGCGCGCGATGACCGCCCGCGACAACTCCCTGCTGATTTTCGACGAAGTCATGACCGGCTTTCGCCTCGCCTTCGGCGGTGCCCAGGAACTGTATGGAATTCAGCCCAACCTCACCACCATGGGAAAAATCATCGGCGGAGGCTTGCCCGTCGGCGCCTACGGCGGACCGAGCGAGATCATGAATCTGATCGCTCCGCTCGGTCCCGTCTACCAGGCTGGGACACTCTCCGGCAATCCGCTGGCAATGGCCGCCGGCTATGCCACGCTGAATTACTTGCTAAAACACAAAGACGTTTACGCGACGCTCGACAAGCTCGCCGCCGAACTAGTCGCCGGAGTCGCCGCCGCCGCCAAAGACGCCGGGGTGACCATCTCCCACAACCGCGTTGGCTCAATGTTTACCTGGTTCTTCACGGCGGGGCCGGTGACTGACTGGACTTCCGCCGAAAAGTGCGACACCAAGGCGTTCGGGAATTTCTTCCGCGCCATGCTCGAAAACGGAATCTACCTGCCCCCATCACAATTCGAAGTGGCATTCTTAAGCGCTACCCATACCGAGCAAGATATGCAGCAGACCATTGCCGCAGCCAAGCAGGCATTCGCGGGGGTGGCGGCGTAGAAATATCTTTGGAGCCAAGGTGAGGTCCTCGTGAAAGCTCTTATTGCTCCGATTGGTAAAGCTGAGCGCCTCCGCAGACTGGGACAGAGTCAGTCAGTCGGCGGAGCTAACCATAAGGCATTCCTCTCGTTTCTAAGCGCCGCCAAGTTGGGCGACGAAGAAGCCCAGGTAGCAGTCGGGTACGCTTACGCATACGGCATTTCCCGCAAGTCAAGTGAGAATGAGGCGCTTCGCTGGTGGAAGCGTGCCTACAGACGTGGCTCATGGGCTGCCGCTTTCAATCTTGGGATGTTCTTTCGCGAAGGGAAACAGTGGACAAAGGCTTTGAAGTGGTTCGATCGCGCCGTACAGGCTGGTGATGATGATGGACTGATCGAGATCGCCAAGATCCACCTTCGCTATGCGGGTGATAGAGCCGCGGGTCTCCGATACTTGAGGCTTGCGCTTGCTGCGAACGATGAGCTCACAGAACCGGCGCGCCTGGAGACCAAACGTCTGCTCAGAGAGCAAAAGGCTTTGTCCACTGGTGAACTCCTGCACATGGAGGCAGATTTGCTCGATGAGCGCGGGCGACATGCCGACGCTCTACCCTTGCTGTTGAAAGGAGCAAAGGCCGGCAATGAGGGCTGCCAGATCCTTCTCGGAAACTATCTTTCCGAGGGTCGTAAGGACATCCCGATTGATCGGAACCGCGCTGTCTACTGGTATAAACAAGCATATAAGCGAGGAAGCAGTACGGCTGCTTCGAACTTGGCGATTACTTATCGAAAATCGGGCGACGTGGACGAAGCGTACCGATGGTTCGAGCTTGGTGTGGAGTCGGGAGATAATGAAGCCCACCTTGCACTTGCGAAGATTTGGCTTTATGACCGCGAGAGCAAGGTAAAAGCGATCAAACATCTCAAAGCGGTGTTCCAGGGCGATCCGCGCAATGTGAGCGAGCAGAGCCGTGATGAGGCAAGGACAATGCTCAGACGTCTGCGGACTGCGCGCAAATAGCGGAGCGGAAGTTGACACCTCTATCCCGCTGCGGAAGGCCGCTAGCTGATAGCTCTCATCTCGTCCACCGTCACAAATTGGTATCCCTGATCGCGATAATGCCGGATGAGATTCTCCGTTGCTGTCACAGTCTGTGCGCGGTCAGCCCCCGGGGCTCGGTGTCCGCCATCGTGTAAGAGGATTACGTCGCCGCCGCGAATTTGATCTACGACTCTTTTCTCGATCGCCGCCGCCGTCGGAGCATCCCAATCCTTGCCGCTCACACTCCACATCACCGTCTGCAGCCCGAGTTCGCGCACCACCCTGAGCGTCGCCGGCCGTCTCCCGCCAAACGGCGGACGAAACAGATTCGAATGTTCCNNAATGAGCCGCGGGTGCGAGAACGTGTGATTGCCAATCACATGTCCGCCCTGCGCCACTGCGCGCGCAATCTCAGGTTGTTGCCGCACATAGCTTCCGATCATGAAGAACGTCGCCTTCACCCCATGCTTCGCCAGTAGCTCAAGCAGTC
>PMSZ01000566.1 GCA_003168235.1 Acidobacteriaceae bacterium | reverse complement strand
CACTACAACGGCCATCTGCTGCTGAAGAAGTTTCCCGCAGCCGCGCGGGCTCTGGCCAAGTACCGCATCAATCCCGGCAACTCCAGCATTGGAAAGAAGGGCGACGACAATTTCCGCACCATGATCGACGTCGCCGTGAAGCATGAAAAACCGGTGCGTATCGGCGTCAACTGGGGATCGCTCGACCAGGCTTTGCTGACCCGCATGATGGACGAGAACTCGCTTCTGCCCGAGCCAAAAGATGCCCGCGAAGTGACCATGGAAGCGATTGTGGTCAGCGCGCTCAGTTCGGCGAAACTGGCCGAGCAGTGCGGCATGCGCCCCGACCAGATCATTCTCAGCGCAAAAGTCAGTGGAGTGCAGGATCTGATCGACGTCTATCGCATCCTCGCCGCGCGTTGCCAATACCCGCTGCATCTCGGACTCACCGAAGCTGGCATGGGCACCAAGGGCATCGTGGCCTCAAGCGCAGCCATGGCCGTGCTGCTGCAGGAAGGCATCGGAGACACCGTCCGGGTTTCGCTGACTCCCGCACCCGGAGGCGATCGCACCGAAGAAGTTCGCGTGGCGCAGCAGATTCTGCAGTCGCTCGGCATTCGCAGCTTCACGCCGCAAGTCACCGCCTGCCCCGGCTGCGGACGCACCACCAGCACCTTCTTTCAGGAAATGGCTGAGCAGATCCAGACTTACCTGCGAGAGCAGATGCCGCTCTGGAAAGAAACTCACACTGGCGTTGAAGAAATGAGAGTCGCCGTGATGGGCTGCGTGGTCAATGGTCCGGGAGAATCCAAGCACGCGAACCTTGGAATTTCTTTACCCGGAACCTTCGAAGAGCCGAAAGCTCCCGTGTACGTCGATGGCCGCCTCTTCACTACGCTGAAAGGCGACAAGATCGTCGCCGAGTTCACCAGGATTCTCGACGACTACGTCGAATCGCATTATGCAGCCAAAAACAAATTGGCCGGCAAAGCCGACAACGAGACAAAAGAGAAAAAAGAGAAAGAAGAAGTCGGCGCTCGAAACTGAGAAGCCCGAAACCAATCGCCTTCGGTCTCGTCATTAGTTTGTCTTCTTGAGCGAGGCCCTGAGTTCGCGATTTGCTTCCACCCTGGAACCGTGTCCCCTCATCCACCGTATCTCTAAATGCGATGAACAGCGTTCTGCACGCACGAGCTACTCCGCTCCATCCACGAAGCCCGAATCCCATCCTCCATCGGCTAACGCTTTTCGCCGGCGACGGTCAAACTAAAAGAAGAGGGATCGAAGCTTGAACATTCGGGAGGTGTTGCGCCAGACGGTCAGTTCGATTGCGGCCCACAAACTGCGCAGCTTTCTGACCATGTTTGGAATCATCTGGGGAATTACATCGGTCATCTTATTGGTCGGTCTCGGTAAAGGATTCAGTCACGATCAGAAAGAACATCTGAAGTCGATCGGCGTCGATCTGGCCGTGATCTGGGGCGGGCGCACCAGCGAACAGGCCGGAGGATACGCCGCCGGCCGCGTCATACGGCTTTCGATCCGCGACGCCGAACTGATCAAGCAGGAAGCCTACCTGATCAAAACCGTCAGCCCGGAGCTGCGCCGCAACGTCTCTGAGGTGAGCCGCTACAACGCCGCATCGCGCCCCGTGCGCGGCGTCTGGCCCGATTATCAACGTTTCCGGTCGCTCAAGGTGCAGGAGGGTCGATTGATGACCGATGACGACGAGACCTACGCCCGCCGCGTGGTCCTGCTGGGCGTGGAAAGCCGCGATCAGCTCTTTCCCGGCAAGTCCGCGATCGGCGAAACTTTGATGATGAATGGCTCTCCCTATACCGTCATTGGCGTGCTCGAAAAGAAAAAACAGAATGGCAGCTATGGCAGCGGCCCTGACAACACCCAGCTCTTCATTCCGTATGCATCCATGGCGCGCGATTGTCCTCCGTCCGAGCGCCCCGGCATCTTCAAGGGATGGATCAACAACCTGGCGGTCGAGGTCGCAGATCCCACTCACCACGAAGAAGCGATGCAGCAGGTCTATCGAATTCTGGGACGCGAACATAATTTCGATCCCAACGACAAAGACGCGCTCTTCATCTGGGACACGCTGGCCGGTTCGCAGCTGACGGAACGCATCTTCCAGATCATGACCATCTTCTTCGGCGCCGTCGCGCTCATGACGCTCTCGCTCGGCGGCATTGGAGTCATGAACATCATGCTGGTGGCCGTCACTGAACGCACGCGAGAGATCGGAGTTCGAAAATCTCTGGGAGCAACCGCAGCGGATATCCGCAACCAGTTCTTCGCCGAATCGGCGGCGCTGATGACGATCAGTGGAGCCATCGGGTTAGGCGTGGGCGTTGGCATTTGCCTCGCCGTCAACAATGTCGAACTACCCGATATCGTGCCTCATCCCATTATTTCTCCCGTAGCGATTTTCGCGTCGCTGCTCACGCTTGGAATCATCACCATCGCCGCCGGAATGTATCCGGCACAACGCGCCGCGGCGCTAAGCCCGATTGAGTGCTTGCGGCAGGAGTAGCAATCAACGAGTAGGCAATAAAACTTGTAATAATCAACGAGCGACCGTTAACGCATCGCGGCTAAGGAGTGCACGTGCAGGTCAAGGAGCTGATCCAGCAGAGTTGGGACGCGCTGACGCGCAACCGGCTGCGCTCCATTCTCACCATGATGGGCATCGTCTGGGGACTAACGACGGTGGTGCTCCTGCTCGGTTACGGACAAAGCGTCAGCGCCGGCGTGCTCAACGCCTTCCTCGGCATCGGCAACAACGTAATCATGATCTGGGAGGGCCAGACCAGCATGCAGGCGGGCGGCCAGCGTGCTGGCAAGCGCATTCATTTCAAGTACGACGATGTCGAAGCCATCCGCGAAGAAGCACCGCTGGTGCGGCTGGTCAGTGCGGAATGGGATGGTCCGTTCCCCTACAAATACGGCGATCGCATTGTCACCGTACAGAGCAAAGCCGTGCAATATCCCTATGGCGAGATGCGCAAGCTGCATATCCTCGAAGGCCGCTACTTTGAGGAGAGCGACTTCACCGAGCATCGCCACGTGCTGGTTGTCGGTCCGAACGCGGCCAGGAAGGTGTTTGGCAATCGCGATCCGGTCGGCCAGTTCGTGACGGTCAACGGCAGCAGTTGGGAAGTCATCGGCCTGCTCCGCCTGAAAATCCAGGACAGCTCGAACAACGGTCCTGACAATGAGAACTTTTTCATGCCCTTTGAAAGCATGGGCGACGTCAACGACGAGCGTGATCCCGGAATGATCGTTTTTCAGGCCGTGATTCCGCTGCTCCACAAAGCGGCGCTGGCGCAGGTGCGCGAAGTGCTGTCGCGGCGGCACAATTTCAATCCCAAGGATGACAAATCCACTCCCGAGTGGGACACCGTGGATGACATGAAAGACATCCAGCAATTCGGACTCGCGCTGCAACTTATCCTCGGATTCATCGGCATGTTGACGCTCGGAGTCGGCGGCGTNNGGCGTGATGAACATCATGCTGGTCAGCGTCACCGAACGCACCCGGGAAGTCGGCCTTCGCAAAGCGCTCGGCGCGCGCAAGCGCGACATCGCATGGCAGTTTCTGGTGGAAGCGCTGGTGCTGACCTTCGCCGCCGGAGCCGTAGGAATGTTGGTGTCGGTCGTGCTCGCCCACTCTATTCCGCCCATGCCGCTGTATTCCGCCATGTACAAGACCGCGAACCATGAAGGCGATATTTTTCTGAAGACCTCAGGCAGTGTAATGCTGACGGCCTTCGTGATCCTGACCATCATTGGGATTACCGCGGGAATTTGGCCGGCCTGGAAAGCGGCCACAATGGAGCCAGTGGAAGCATTGCGCCACGAGTGAAGCCAGTCTCTTGGGGTAAGAGCATTGTGGCGAGAGGGTTGGGACGGGAAACTTGGGGTGGGAGACGGGAATTGAACCCGCAACCGTCGGAGCCACAGTCCGATGCTCTACCGATTGAGCTACTCCCACCGCAGACAACGATTATAACAACTGCGGCGGAGTCCGGCGGCCGCCGGCGGCCGATCCTGCTATCATCTGTCGTCTTGACGGAGCCCTTATGCGCCAGTCGATTTTCGCTCTATTCCTATGTCTTCTGGTTTCTTCAGCCAATACCGTTGCGGCCCAGCAGTACGATCTTGTGCTTGAAGGCGGACGCGTCATGGATCCGGAAACCGGCACGGATGCGGTGCGCAACGTCGGCATCCGCGACGGAAAGATTGTCCGGGTCTCGTCCGAGGCGCTGAGCGGACGGCGCGTCATCCATGCCCGCGGCCTGGTAGTCGCTCCCGGCTTTATTGACCTTCACCAGCACGGCCAGGAGCTCGCCAGTCAGCGGGTGAAGGCGCTTGACGGCGTCACCACCGCGCTTGAACTGGAAATCGGCGTGCCCGATGTCGCCCAGTTCCTGAAAGCGAAAGAAGGCCACTCGCTGATTCACTACGGTACGTCAGCGAGCCACGCCGCGGCACGGGCCCTGGTATTTGGAGCGCCGCTGCCGCCCGGGGAAATTCTCTCTAAGAGCGGCCCCGCGACCGACCACCCGGCCACACCCGAGCAGATCGAGGCAATGCGGCAACGACTGCGCGCGGAGCTGGACGCGGGCGCACTGGCAATAGGGATGGGAATCCAGTACACACCGGGAGCGACCCGGCTGGAGGTGATTGACATGTTCCGCCTCGCCGCCGAGCGCAGGCTGCCGGTCTACACTCACATGCGCAGCGCGGGTCGGGTTGAGCCCGGTTCGGCCATTGAGGCGACGAGCGAAGTCATCGGGGCGGCCGCGATCACGGGCGCTTCGCTGCACATCGTGCACATCAACAGCACCTGCGCCCGTGACGCGATGGAATGTCTGGCCATGGTGGAAGGAGCGCGCGCCCGCGGCCTGGATGTCACCACCGAGGCCTACCCCTACACTGCAGGCATGACCACGATAAACTCAGCCCTGTTCAACTCCGGCTGGCGCGAAAAGTTAGGCATCAGCTATAGCGAACTTGTGCTGCCCGAGACCGGCGAGCACCTGACCAAAGAGCGCTTTGACGAGCTGCACAATTCCAGTACGCCGCAGCTGGTATTGCTGTTCTCCAACACCCAGGAAATGGTCGACAAAGTGATTCCCCATCCCCTGGTAATGATCGCCAGCGACGGCGAGCAGGGTCATCCCCGCAACGCCGGGACCTACTCGCGGATCCTGGCCAAGTACGTCCGCGAAAAAGGAACGATCACGCTCATGGATGCGCTGCGAAAAATGAGCCTCATGCCAGCGGAGATGCTGGAGCGCTCGACCCCCGCCGCGCGGCGAAAAGGCAGACTGCAGGAGGGCGCCGACGCCGACGTTGTCGTATTCGATGCCGCAACCATCACCGACCGCTCCACTTTCGAGAAGCCGATGGAACCGAGCGTAGGAGTGCACTACTTAGTCGTCGGAGGAATAGTAGTCGTCGACGAGGGCAAGGTGGTGCCAGATGTGTTCCCCGGCCGCGCTCTTCTAGGGCCGGGAAAGCATTCCCCTTCCGGCGACTAGCTACGATCTTCCCATGCCCATCACCTGGAACCCCATCGCGCGCAGCCGTGACGAATCCAACAGGTTCTTGGTGTCGATGATGATCGGCTGTTTCACCAGGTGCCGGATCTTTGTGAAATCGAGCGCCCGGAACTCCGGCCAGCCGGTGGCGATGACCAGGGCATCGACGCCCTCGGCGACCCCGTAGGCGGACTCGCAATACCTCACCGAGCCGTTTAGCTGCATCCGCGCATCGGGAATTGCCACTGGATCGTAGGCTCGCACCCGCGCTCCGCCGGCCAGCAGGTTCTGCGCCAGTTGCAGAGAAGCCGATCCCGCAACCGAATTGGTGTTCGGCTTAAAAGCGAGTCCGAGAATGCCGACATCTTTGTTGCGAATCGTGTCGATCGCGGCGGAAACTTTCTCCAGCAGCCGGTCCGCCATTCTCAGGTTCACTTCACGCGCCGCATTCAGCACTTTCAGGTCAACGCGGTTTTCCTGCGCCAGCCCGGTGATCGATTCCATATCGCTCTCGGCGAAAATTCCGCCCATGCTCGCTCCCGGCTGCAGGCAGCGCGGAGCAATCTTTTTGTCCAGGCCTAAAGCCAGCGACAAACTGACGGCATCGGCGTTGACGTGCTCGCACAGGCTCGCAATTTCGTTGATGAACGAAATCTTGGTGGCAACGAACGCCGTGGTCGCTTCGCGCGCCAGCTCCGCCGTTTCGTAGTTCGTCACCAGCACCGGAACTCCGCGCATCACCAGGGGATGAAAAATCTGTTTCAGCGAAGACACCGCTTCGCTCGAAGGCGTTCCCAGAATGATGCGGTCCGGCCAGTTGAAGTCTTCGACCGCGCATCCGTTGGTGAAGAACATCGGCTGGCAGACCAGCAGGCTCTTCAGTCCTTTTTCCTTCAGCAAGTTGTCGATCTTCGTCGTGGAGCCGACGCGGCCCGGCGTAACGATCGACAGCACCTGAAAACGGCCGCCCGCCCCCGCCAATCGGAGTACCAGTTCTTCCAATCCCTGCGCGGAATCTTCCGCGAGGAAAATTACCGGCGCCTTGCGCGCTAACTCTTCCGGCTCCGCCGAATACACCAGTCGCCCCGATCGCACGTTGCGCCGGATTACTTCCTGAAGATTTTTTTCGAAGAAAGGAACGTTGCCCTTGGCGATCTCCATGATGCGCGAGCCGTCGGCATGACAGCAGCAGACCGGTGTGCCGAAATCGGCGAGGCAAGCGGAGATGACGGTAGCGAGATAGCCGGAGCCATAGACCCCAATTTGCATAGTGTCTCTTCTGATCGATTGTGCGATCAAACCCGCAGCCTGGGATCCGGCGCTTGCGGTTCAGCCCGTTGCCACTATGGTAATCCGCCCAACGGGCTTGGCAACGGGTGAAAAGTACATGACCATCCGATCCGCGAAACTGCCCGCTAGTTGCGGGTTTTCATGGGGTATTGTGGAGTGGGTGTTACGGGGGTCGGCGAATTCTGCGAAACGCCGGAAATGCCTGTTTGCCAGGTTTTCGCGGATTACATCTTGGTCGACAATTGGCCGCGTCCCAACGCCACCGGCGCTACGTCCTGCCAGTAGCCGCCGGTCTCGCGGACGAACATCAACTCTTCCACCTGCACCCGGCGTTTTCCCGAGAACTGCGCCCAGCGCTGCCGCGCCACGATCAGCGCCGCGCTCGCCTCCGCATCCGTCGCGGTTTTCAGAATCGTCAGATGTGGAACGTAGGGCCAGTTCTCGTCGCAGCGCAATCCTTCGCCGCAGAGTTGATCGTGCAGCTCCCGGATCCGGAAGGCTTCGCGCTTCACCTGAATGAACACCGTCGGAGTCGTGGGCAGGAACGTTTCCACCTCGCCCAACTCGACGCTGAAGGGGACAACCCGGCTGCAAGCTTCTTCCAGAAATTCCAAGGCCGCCGCTTCCGATCCCGTCAAGTCCCGCGGAGGAAGAACGGTGAGATGGGCCGCCATGTGGGCAATGGCCGGGTGCAGTTCGCGTCGCAACTGCTCGACAAACTCCCCCACCGCATCGCGTACGTAGGCCACCAGGGCGTAGCGTGGACTGAACATTGTTCTAGTCAATATGTTCTACTCAATATGGTTCTTAGAAAATTATAGTCCGGCCGCGTTCTGCAAGGGCATTCCACTTTCAGGGGATGTCACGAAAGTCACCACCACACCCTTATCGGGAATCGCATTTATAATCGATTCAGTCGGGGCGTAGCGCAGCCTGGTAGCGCACCTGCCTTGGGCGCAGGGGGTCCGCGGTTCAAATCCGCGCGCCCCGACCAATCTCCTCTGAATCTTTGCTGCCGTCGATCCCCGCTTGGCCTCTCCGCAACCCAGACGGATGAATCACCCCGGTTTTCGTAAGTTAACTTTCTTCCCTCGATCCCGCGTTTCGCGAATGCTGTGGGCGCAATCGTTATTGCGAAGAAATGCTCCGGGACCTGCCGTCGAAACTTTTTTTTGTGTCCATGCGGTCGCGAACCAATTCATTGCACATGAGTTACGAATCTTTTCACACTACACAAGCAGGTGAAACCGTTGTAGAGTCTCTACGGTAGTAACCGCTCTTCCAAAGTCAAAAAGGGGATTCCCGCTTGAAATTTCTTCAAAAGCTCGCCATCACATGCGCCGCGCTGTTCGCCTTGCTCGGAGCCGCAGGTGCCCAGACTTGGACACCACTTAAAAATCAACCCGGCGCTAACGTTGGCGTCATGATGCAACTCAGGGACGGCAGGATCCTGGTGCACGAAGAACAACAGGGAAATTCCGCCAACTGGCATATTCTCACTCCCGATTCAACCGGCAGTTATATCAACGGCACCTGGAGTTCCGGCGGAAGTCTGCCCTCCGGTTACGCACCATGGTTTTTCGGCTCGCAAGTGCTGCTGGACGGTAAAACGATCGCCGTCGAAGGCGGCGAATACAACAACGGTGGCGATGCATGGACGACCCTGGGTGCGCTTGGCACCATCTCCGGCACCTCCATTACCTGGGCGAAAAACTCCCCGCCGAGCGGCTGGGGAAATATCGGTGACGCCGAGAGCATCATTCTGCCCGACGGAACTTACATGCAGGCGGACTGCTGCTCTAACCAGGTCGCACTCTTTAACGGCCCGAATTCCTGGACCGAAACCGGCGGCGTCAAGCAGCCCAATAACGACGAATCTGGCTTCACCATTCTCACCAACGGCCTGATCCTGACCGTCGATGCGAAAAGCGACCCCAATTGCGGCACCAGCCAAGGATCGGAACTCTACGATCAGACCACCGGCGTCTGGTCCTGCGCAGCCAACACTCCCGTCCAGCTCTACAACGCGAACGACGAGGAATTGGGTGCTGCCGTCCTGATGTACAACAACAAGGTATTTCAGGTTGGCGGCAACGTGGTTGCCACCGCCATCTACGATGTTGCCAGCAACACCTGGACGGCCGGCCCGACTCCCTCGGGCGGTTTGGATCAGGCCGACGGTCCGTCGGCGCTCGAACCGAACGGCAAGGTTCTCGCCATGCTGAGTCCCGGACTCTTCAATTCCGGTTGCCAGTTTGTCGAGTACGATCCGGTGGCCGGCACCCTGTCGGACGCTCCGAATCCCAAGAACTGCCCGGATGATTCCTCCTACGTTGGACACCTGATGATCCTTCCGACCGGTCAGATCATGTTCACCGACTTCAGCGGCACCGTTGAAATCTATACGCCGGCTGCCGGTGTGGTTGCGGGCGTCGCGCCAACGATCACTCCGATTAGCGGCACGATCGGCAGTCCTTCGACCAACAACACTCTGTCTGGCGTGCAACTCAACGGCTTGACCCAGAACAACGCTTACGGTGACGACTACCAGGGAGACACCGACTATCCTCTCGTGCTCCTCGAGCAGGGCTCCTCTGTCTATTACGCCACCACGCACAATGAAAACACCCACTCGATCGCTCCCGGCACTGCCGCGACGACCGAGTTTGACGTGCCGAACGGCGTTCCCAGCGGAAGCTACAACCTGGTTGTGGTGACCAACGGCATCGAGTCGAACGCGATTCCGGTAACGGTTGTGGCGCAAGCTGACTTCACCCTGAGCGCAAGCCCGTCTTCGGTCAGCGTGGCTCAGGGTAGCAACGCTTCGACCACCGTCACGATCACTCCAGAGAACGGTTTCAACGGCAGCGTCACTCTCAGCACCTCCACTTTGCCCAGCGGCGTGACGGCGAGCTTCTCTCCAAATCCCGCCAGCACGACGAGTTCGCTGACCTTCACGGCTAGCGCAACGGCTACCGTTGGCACCTCAACCATCACCATCTCCGGCGTGTCAGGCTCGCTGACCAATACCACGACGGTAGCACTCACGGTTACAAAGAGCTCTGCACCCGCCGTCACCCTTACGCCGGCGTCTTTGACGTTCAGTAGCGAAGCTGTGGGATCAACGAGCAAAGCCAAGAGCGTTACTCTCGAGAACACCGGCACCGCGACGCTGGACATCAGCAGCATCGCAGCCAGCGGCGCTTTTGCCCTCACCGCCAGCACCAAACCTTGCGGCAGCACACTTGCTGTATCCAAGAGCTGCAAGATCGAAGTCACCTTCACTCCGACTCAGGTTGGAACTAACTCCGGGGCCATCACCATCACCGACAACGCTCCGAACAGCCCACAGTCTGTACCGCTCACGGGTACCGGCGCTGCTGGAGTCACGTTGACACCGGCCAGCAAGACGTTCCCGGCTACGAAAGTCGGATCCACCAGTGCAGCCAAGGTGTTTACGCTCGACAACAAGCAGGGCGTAGCGCTGACCGGCATTTCGATCGGGACGACGGGGGACTTCAGTGTCTCCACGACAACCTGCTCGTCAAGCCTTGGCTCGAAGTCCACTTGCACGATCAGCGTGGTGTTCTCGCCAACGCAGACCGGCACGCTGTCCGGCACACTGTCGGTGAGCGATAGCGGACCCGGTAGCCCGCAGACTTCGAGTCTGACGGGAACGGGCAAGTAATAAAACCGAATAGCTTCCCTTGCGGGGCCGCGCAAAGCGGCCCCGTTTTTTGTTCAGTTGTTCCCTGTCAATTTCGAGCCGCAACCACGAGCGCGATCAGGGCTCGACGAGGATCTTATGCATCATACCCAGGTCCTCGTGAAGAAGAATGTGGCAGTGAAACACGAACGTGCCGGCAATGGTCGGGTCGCTGAAGTCCATGCGCACTTTCACGCTGTGATAGGGCCCCGTGCCGCTCCAGAACGGAATCGGTATGGTGTCCAGCATGTCCTGGTTCGGCGCCGGCTGCCCGTCCACTTCCAGCAATTTGAAATGGATTTGGTGAATGTGGAAAGCATGAGTTTCGAGCGCGCGGTTTTCGATGGTCCAGTCTTCGACCGCGCCGACATGCGTCGTAATCAGCGGCTTCTCATCGGCCTGGAATACCTTCGGTTGCTGTCCGTCGAGCGAGATATAAAACTGGATCGGCCCGTTGGTGCCGCCAAATTCCTCGGAAAAATAAAGCTTGCGTTGCGCAGTCACAGCCTTGGATTCGATGTCCGACCACTTCATCTTCGCGGCAGGCGCCTTCACACTGTCTTCCGGCGCGGACGATTGCATGAGTGACGATTGCATGGCGGACGACTGCATGGATGAAGATGACGACTGCGTCGCTGCCTGCCCGCCGCTCTGCGTCGGAGTCATGACCGCCAACATCTGCGTGAAATCCTGATTCCCAGTCGGCCCGGTATTGTAGGGCCCGGTTATGAACTGGCCAGAACCTCCCGCCGGAGGTCCCGTGACGATAAACTCGGCGCGGCCAGCCGGCGGAATCAGGATCGTATCCACCCGCCTTGTGCTCTTGAGCGGGTAACCGTCCAGCGCGATCAGCTCAAGTTTTTCCGCGTAGCCATTGATCAGCACCTGCAACGGCATGAAGTCCTGTAGCGTGGAATTCGCAACCCGCCAGAACTGCTTCTCGCCGGGCTTCATCAAAATGTACGGGGCTGGACTGTTGGGAAAATTGGAGACCTGAAAATTGAGAGAAAGTTGATAAGGACCGGGAATCCACGGCACCAGATATTGCTGGCGGACCACAAACACGCGTTCTTTAAGGCCTTTCACTTCGGGCCTTACCTTTTCCATTCCGTTGACGATGATCGCGCCGGCCGCTCCACCATTCACCTGGAACTCGGTGAATCCATGCACATGGGGGTGATACCAGTAGAGACCAGGCGGCGTGTCCGCCGGTATCTGAATGTTGAAATCAAACGCCGGAGAACCGGGCTGGATCAGGGTGTCGATCACGTCGTCCTGATGGCAGGTGGGCGGAATGGGCATGCCATGAAAATGGACATTGGTTGAGCTGATCGTTGCCATCCCGCCATCGCCGCAAACCTGGCCCGTTGCCGCATGATGCATCTGCATCTTTGACGCGTCACTGTCCTGAATGACGTTCGTTACGTTGAGTTGGAACTGGTCGCCGGGGTTGAGTCGCAGCGTTGGCGCCTCGACGACGCCGGTTGGAGATTGATACTGATAGCAGTAGTGGGTATATCCCTGCTGGTCGACCGAGTAGCCGAGCGAAAAGTCCGCCTGCAGCACGCCGTTTTGCGGAGTGACCGTGTAGGCGTCTTGAACCTCAGTGCCGGAAACAGGGCGCGCCGGACACTGCGCCGCCAAATGAAGAACGGAAACTGTGCACAACACCGGCAAGAACAACCAACGAGTAACACAACCCATAACACTCCCCTGACAACGGATCAACTGACTAACTCGGATCAACTCACTAACCTGATGTCGGATTAACCGACTAACCTGACGTCGGCTACCCCGCTAGAACGAACGCGGCGGAAATCTTCCGATCGATAGAAGTCCCTGGCTATACTCATCGGCGACCGGCGAACCAGATGCTTCCTTCAGCGCGCACTTGGCGCCATTCACCGTCAGGTTCACTGCCGCAACCCCCGAGGGCGCGCCGAATTCCGCCACATACACTCCGCCGCCGTTGCCCGTCGTCTGCTGCAACACCAGACCGCCCAGATACGACCATCCCTGCACATAGTCCCGAAGCCTCGCAGAAGTGCAGCCTGGAGTAATCTGGCCTGTATTCTTGTTGAAAAATGCCGCCGTCACCACCGCACCCTGCGTGTTAATGATGTACAGGATGGTTTCATCCGGGCTCAGCATGATGTCGCTCGAACTAATGCCGGCGCCGTGGAGGCGATAGGGTATCGTTGCCGTCAGCTTTCCCGACGAGATATCGGACACTTCGACGAGGTCGAACGACGATGTATCTCCAAAGATAGCGAAGTGCCCATCCTGAGTAATGTCGATCCCGTTCGGATAACTCTGGCCGCTCGGCGAAGCCGTTGAAATCTGCAAGTCGCCGTTCGGCACCGGGGTTCCCGCGCCCACACTGAACGACTCAATCGACCCGTCCGCGAAAGAGGTGATCAGCATGTTCCCATGGAGCGCCATGCCATCGATCGTCCCACCATTGAGCCCGCCGACCGCAATGTCACTCAGAAATGTCAGCACACATCCGGGCTGCACCTGAAACGTCGCAATCGTGCTGGAGGTGCTGAAACTTGCGTAGACGTACTGCGCGTTCGCCGCCAATCCGATACCGTTGGCGCTGCCGTCGTCGTTTTGTGAGCCGGTCGCAGAGCCGCCGACCACTCCCGCACCGGGAACGTACCACGCCACATCGTTCGTCATCGCCTCAGAGGCGAAGATGCATTGCGTGTTCCCGCTATCCACGACTACCAAACGGTTCATTCCGAAATATCCGCCGCCAATGCCCAGGCCGGGCCCGGGCACCTCCATGGCAAAGGTCAGCGCTCCGCTGCCGCCGATCGTGTAATACGAAACCCCATTGCTGAACGAATCGTCATTGGTGAGCAGATAGTCCTGGGCAGCCGCACTTCGGGCTAGCCCGCCCGCTATTAAAAACAAGATCAACAGGGCTCCGCGACGAAAGAAGGAAAAGGCAGAAATTCTCATAGGAACATCGGACCCGCACCAAAACGGCGTTGCTAAATTGGATCATAGCGGGAGCGGCGGTTCAATCAAAAAGCCGCGCGACCAGGCCCCAAAGTCAGTCTGCAACATATTGCAGCATAAGGACTACTAGGTGCGGTCGTGCTGGGATATCGCACCCCAGTATTCCGCAAGAGGTTCGCAACGAANNGTGGGATAGAACTTCCTGAGACCTAAGACCTGACACCTGAGACCTGATTTTCTACAATTCGTACTTCTTCATCAAGTGCCGGAACGACCGGTAGGAAATGCCGAGAACGTCGGCCGCCCTCACCTGCACGCCGTTCGTCTGTCCCAGCGCGGACTGCAGCAGCGAACGCTCGATCTGCGCCACGTAGTCCTCCATGTTCACGCCTTCGGGCAAAACCGGGCTTGCGCCCACCACCGTGGTCGTGGAAGTTGCGCCGTCTGCCCCGGCAGCCGCTGCGCGGGCCTTCGCGCGCTCCACCGGCAACTCGACGCGCAACTCGCTCGAGGTCTCGAGCGCCACTGCACGTTCGATTGTGTTCTCCAGTTGGCGCACGTTGCCCGGCCAGTCGTAGCCGGTAAGAGCTTCGAGCGCGGCTGCGGCCACGCCATGAATGCTCTTGCCCGCGCCGGGCGCATATTTTTTCAGGAAGTGGTTCGCCAGCAGCGGCACATCTTCGCGGCGCTCGCGCAAATCCGGCACGCGAATGGGGATGACGTTCAGCCGATAGTAGAGATCTTCGCGGAACGTGCCCTCTGTCACCTGGCGGTCGAGATCGCGATTGGTTGCGGCGATGACTCGAACATCCACCGGTATTTCGCTGGTGCCGCCCACCGGACGCACCGTCCGCTCCTGCAAAACGCGCAGCAATTTGACCTGCATGGGCATGGTCATCTCGCCGATTTCGTCGAGAAAAATCGTGCCCTGGTCGGCCACTTCAAACAACCCTCGCCGGTTCTGGTTGGCTCCCGTGAACGCACCCTTGACGTAGCCGAACAGTTCGCTTTCCAGCAGCGTCTCCGGAAACGCGCCACAGTTGACTGAAACAAACGCTTCCGCAGCCCGCGGCGAGCAGGTATGCACGGCACGCGCCACCAGTTCTTTGCCGGTNNGTGCTGCTGGTGGTAGCGACGGTCCGAATCGTCTGCTTCAGCTTTTCTACCGCCGGACTGACACCGACAATATTATCGAGCGAGTTCCTCGCCGCTGCGTCGCGCCGCAAGGCGAAGTTCTGACGGCTCAGCGAAACCTTCGTCAGCGCTCGGGCGATCGCCAGTTTCACCTCGTCCACCAGTCCCGG
>PMSZ01000510.1 GCA_003168235.1 Acidobacteriaceae bacterium | reverse complement strand
CCGCGAAAGCGAAGACAGTCATGCGAGGCGGTCCGTCCGAGTTGCCCGTGCGCTATCATCCGGAGTTGAAGAAATGGATCGCATTGCACGTTGATCCCACTCTGTTCTCCGACAAAGTGCTGCTGCGCACTTCGCCAAGCCTCACCGGTCCGTGGACAGATGGCGAAGTGATCTACCGCATCCCTGAACTTCAGAAGGGATCACCCGGCTACGATCCCGACACATTCTGCTATGCCGGAAAAGAGCATCCCGAATTAGAGAAGTCCGGTGAGCTGGTCTTCACTTACGTCTGCAACACCATGAAGCCCAAAAAACTCGAGCATGAAGACGTCTATTACCCGAAGGTGGTGCGGATGCCAATGCCCGCCGCCGCGACCGAAACGGCAAAATAACGCGCTACGCAAGAACAGTTTTACAGAAAGCCAGCGTCTCGCGAATGTGCTCCGACCAATACGGCCAATCGTGGCCGCCGGGGAACTCCTGATAGGCATGGGGAATTTTCATGCGTGTCAGTGTTTGATGCAGCTCCCGACTGGCTGCGATGAGTGAGTCCTCGGTGCCGCAATCAAATCGCAGGGGAGGAAGATGATCGCGGTTGATTGCTGCCCAGTGCAGCAGGTCGGTATCGACTTCGCCCGCATACTGAAATGCCTGAGTCGGGAAGGGAATGAACTGCGACAACTGCGCCACCCGTGTGATCGAAGAGTGAGCGGAAATTCCCTGCACTCGCGACGCATATTTCATGCCTAATCGCAAAGCGCCATAACCGCCCATCGAGAGTCCCGCGATAAAGAATTTCTCAGGATGCAGTTGCGGAAACAATTCCCGCAGGCAGCTCGGGATGTCATCGACAATCCACTTCTCGTAGTTGGCATGCGGGTGAGGAACATATCCACTTCCGTCGCCCCACAGTCCGTCCGACGGCATGGCAATCATCATCGGAATCGTAGTTCCGCTCCGGAGCATATCCATGGCCACGACGTCGATGTTGCCGTTCAGCCACCAATTCCACTGGCAGCCGTACACGCCGTGCAACAGCAGAAGCAGCGGCACCCGATCGAGCGATTCAATTTCGGGTGGGCTGAGCAACAAAACATCGCCGCGACCTCCCAAAGCCTCGCCACGAAAATTCAAGAAACGCAGGCTTTCATTGCCGGGGATCGGCCGCGAAAGCTGTGCATTAGGAAATTGATTTTTTTTCGGCATGGGCGAAATTTACACGTTTCCAATAAGTAGCGGGATGGCTCCGAAAAGGCCGGCATCGTTTCCCAGTTGTGCAGCCACAACCTCGACTTTTCCCCACGGCGTCCACGCATGTTCATTTACGTAAGCTTGAATGTAGGGAAGTATGGCGTTGGCGCTGCGCATCACGCCGCCCCCTATGACGATTTTCTCCGGATCATACGCGTGGATCAATCCAACCGCTCCCGCGGCCCAAACCTTCAAACAATACTCGCGAATCTCGCCTGCAACTTGGTCGCCTGCGTCCGCCAGTTCAAAGAGGATCTGGAAATTGATGTTCTCGTGCTTCGCCAATTTGCTCGCAGCGAAGCCTCGCCACTCGCGAGCCATCAGAGGGAGTGCCCATCCCGAGGCTTCGGCCTCGAGACAGCCAATCGCGCCGCAGGTGCAGGGTCTCCCGCCGACTTTTGCCGGCAAGTGCCCCCCGAGGCAACCGGCTTGAGCATGCCTTCCGCGGAGCAATTTGCCCTCGATCATCGCCGCCCCGCCGATTCCTGTGCCCAGTGTAATCATCACCAGATTGTCGCAACCTCGACCGGCTCCCACGTGGCGTTCGCCCAGCAGCGCCATCCGCGCATCGTTTTCGATGCCAAAGCGTAACCCGAACTCCTCCTTGCACCACGCATTAAAATCGATCGACGGCGCATCCTCATACTTCTTATTAGTCGATACCACTCGTCCAATACGCGCGTCCGCCAGCCCACAGAATCCAAGCGCCACGCCTTCGCACTCGCTGGCCTTCATCTGCACTTCTTCAAGCAGTTTGCGAATAGCCGCGGAGAACAGATCGAGTGCCGGACGAAGCGCCTGGGCGGAGTCGAGGGAGATCCGGTGGGAAGCCAGTACCTGATCGCCCTTCACGATGGCAATCGTGGCGTGGCTACCGCCTAAATCAATTCCAATGGCAGGACGGGTCATAAGAGACGAAATCTTCAGAGCACTAGGAACGCAATAGTAGTCGTTTTAAGCTTTAAATGATCAAAATTTTGTTCTTTTCAGTTGCATTTGAGAAGTTCTCTGGTTAACTTTTACGATTATGAATCCTGTCTTCGGGTTCGTGAACTGGGCCGACGGTGCCTTGCAGGCCCCCGGGCTCAAAATGTCGGAAAAGAAGCTTGGACAACTTACAGGAATCTTTCGCGACCAGCAAGCCTGGGGGCAACTCGATCCCGAAACAGTAGTCTATCGAGTCTGGTGGTGGGAACCCGTCGCGCCCGGCACTGAGGGCGGCATGTTCTGGGGACTGACTGAAATCCAACCCGGTCGCGTTGGCGGAGAATACTTCATGACCCGCGGGCACTGGCACGTGATCCGCAATCGCGCCGAATTCTATGGCACAGTCGCGGGCACGGGAAAACTCCTGCTCATGGACCGCGCGGGCCGCACGTGGTTGGAGGATATGACACCGGGGAGCTTGCACTACGTCGCCGGCGAAGTCGTTCATCGCATCGTTAATACCGGAGACGTTCCCATTCGGGTGATCGCCTGCTGGCCGAGCGATGCCGGGCACGATTACGAAATCCGCGAGGGCCGCGGATTCGGCGCGCGCATCGTTGAAAATCACGGCGCTCCTGTCCTTATAAAGACCGGGATTGATAACCCGGGGTTGATAACCGAGGACTGATTCGTGAAACCCGAAGCCCAGGAGTCCTCTTTCAAGTTTGATCCAAAACTGGGTGTGCATAGTCGCATCGGCGATCTCCAATTTAGCTACGACGAAAACGTCTTCGGCCCGGTTCCCGAATTTCGTCGTCTCGATGACATCCGGCGCAGTTTGCGAAACCCCCAATGCCAAGGCCCTGACCCGGTGTATTCGATCGTCATGGACGTGGGCCGTCGCGAACACCGCGCCGAGTTGCAGCGGCGCATGCTCTTATTCGGCGTCGTCATCTATGCCGCGGGACAACTTGGAGACGAGCCGGTACGAAGCCAGGGACATATTCATGCCATCGCGCCCCATTGCGGCTGGTCAACTCCAGAATTGTTCGAGATATGGGAGGGCAGCGCGATCATCTACGCGCAAGAAAGCGCCGGCGATAATCCAGGGCGTTGTTTTGCGGTGAAGGCAGGGCCGGGAGATAGAGTAGTCGTGCCGCCGGCTTGGGTGCATAGCGTCATTAACGCAGATCCCGGTGCCCGCATGATGTTCGGCGCCTGGTGTGATCGCCAGTATGGTTTTGTTTATGACGCGATCCGGGCGCACCACGGTCCCGCCTGGTTTCCCGTTCTAGACGGTGATCGCAACATCACATGGGAAGCAAATCCTTCCTATCGATCTTCGGAACTTTCGATCCGAAGCGCGCGCAACTACCCGGAACTGAGATTGAATCCGGGCACGCCTATCTATGAGCAGTTCGCCCGCGATCCCGATAGCATCCAGTGGGTGTCGGAACCCGCACGCGTGGCGGCTCTATGGCCCGGTTTCGAAATGTGAATTCGCTCTGAATCAGTTGGCGACGCCGAGACGTTGCTCCAGTTGTTCCAGCGACACGCCCTTCGTCTCGGGATACATTGCCGCGACGAGGATGAAATCAATCAGCATCATGGTCGCAAAGAAAAAGAACGGCGTGGCACTCGATTTCTTTGCGAGAACAGGGAAGATTGCGGTGATCAGTGCATTCATTACCCAAAGCGTAGATGTCCCGATTGCCTGACCTTTGGCTCGAACCCGGGTGGGAAAAACTTCGCTGATATAGACCCAGATCACCGCGCCTTGCGAGATGGCGAAGAAACCCATGAACGCCATCACCATCCAGATCAGCCAACTTTGGTGGGTTCCGCTCCTGAAAATCTGCCCAATCGCGGCGAGGAAGATGCATACTCCCGCGGTTCCAGTGAGCAAAAGCTTCTTGCGACCAACCTTGTCGATAAGGCTCATGGCAAACACGGTGAAAATCAAATTGGTGCATCCAATGGCGACCGATTGCACGCCGGCCGAATACTTGCTGGCGCCGGCAGCGGCAAAAATGTCGTTCAGGTAGTACAAACAGGCATTGATCCCGGTCAACTGGTTGAAGGCGCCGGCCGTCACAGCCAGTACAATCGGCAACAGGTATTTCCGCTGCAGAATCGGCTCGGCCGCGGAACTATGCTCGAGATGAATGGAGGCCATGATGGAGTCGAGTTCTCGCTCGGGATTTTCATTGCCGGTGAGCCGGAGCACCTCAAGAGCTTCCTGCTTCCGGTTTTTCAGCGCCAACCAACGTGGGCTGCGCGGAATGAAAAACAACATCAAAAGAAACAGGAATGCCGGCAACGCAGCGATGCCCAACTGCCAACGCCATTCCGCCAGGCCAAAGTTCATCAGGTCAATCAGAAAGTTCGACAGGTAGGCCAGCAGAATACCGAGAACAATACTGATCTGAAAGCAACCGACCAGGCGCCCGCGCCACTCCGGAGGCGACAGTTCAGCAATGTACATTGGCGCTAACACTGACGAGCCACCAATCCCTATACCGCCGAGAATGCGGAAGGCGAGCAGCGATCCCCAGCTCCACGCCATCGCGCAGCCCAGTGCCGACAGCAGGTAGAACACGGCCATAATGCGTAAACTGTCGCGCCGGCCCCACCGTTGTCCCGGATAGCCTGCCGTCATCGCCCCCGCGACCGTGCCCCAAAGAGCGCTGGAGACTGTCAATCCCAAGAGATATGGAGTGAGGTTATAGACCTCAGTCAATTGGTGCGTGGTGCCGGCGATGACGGCGGTGTCAAAGCCAAACAGCAGGCCTCCAAGTGCGCTTACGAAGGTGCTTTTGACCACGTATCCGTTGATGCTCATCAGTCAGTTTCCTTCGCCAGTAATGAACGAATATTAGCGAAAAGAACAAAATTGGTCTACGAAATAGCGCGATTAGGAGGTATAAACTTCCGAACAGTTCATTATTTGGTTCGCCGGGTTGAAATCGTTCGAGGACGCAAAGCACAATCTGCCTTTGGGAGCTGTGTCGCAATGGATTGGCTAGACTTTGAACGCATAGCGGGATTAGGAAATTCCGGTCGCATTGAGGATGCGATTCGAGAGTCTCAGATGCTGCTTGCAGAAACGACTGATACTAACGAAAAAGCCGCCCTACTAACCGGCGTTCACGTGTCCTACTGCGAACTCGGTCGCTTGGTAGAGGCGCGGCAGACTCTTGTCCAGCTCCAGCATCTGGAAATACCGGATCGCGGAATTCGCCTGAACGTCGAGTTTTGCGAACCCACTCTCTTGATCCAGGAGGGCAGGAACGAAGAGGGTATATCAGCTTTCGTCGCAATGCTCGACCGACGTTGCGAGGCCCTTAAGGAGCCCCAGTTTCGCTATCTCTACGAGGATATCCAGTGTCGACTGGCAGTGGCGCTAACCAGCATTTCTCGGTTCAAAGAGGCGCTACCAATCCTTCGGGAAGCCATATCCTTTTCTTTTGACGAGGCGGCGAATGACCAAAGAATCCACTTTTCGTTAGGTATATGCCTTGAGGAGACGAACGAACCGGAGGCTGCAAAACAGGAGTTCATTCGCGTTGTCAGTTTCGGCCTCAAGAACGAGGTTGAGGAACAAGCGCTGTACGGCTTGGCATTGCTTCACTACAAGATTGGGGCGTTCGCTCAGGCGACGCAGCAGCTGGAAACGATTTTGCGAGACTTTCCGAACCAGAACCCCGCCGTCCCACGCAAGCAGGTATATGAGGGCCTGTCGCGGACCTACCGTCATCTCGGCGATAAGGCAAACGAGAAGCTTTACCTCGATCTCGCAAGAAAACTCTAGGTATCCTGTGGCACAACGCTCTAAGGGCCGTCTATGACCTCTGAAAATCTCGATCGCCGTACATTCCTGAAGTTAGGAATTGCCAGCACCGCTGCCGCCGCAATCAGCCCTCCCTCGCTGCCAGCTCCAGCGCGCACCAAAAGAACGCTCACCTGTCCGCCGGCTCTCGCCGACATGGCGTCGGATCGACTGACTTATCGGTTGCGCGATTTGTTCAACTGCCCGGTTGCGATGAACGAGTTTGGCTATGCGCAAACCGGGAAATCCGTTTCGGCCATCACCGCGATCTCCTTTCCGCCTTACGCCTGCTGCGGTGTGCCCGAAACCGCCTGGAGTCCCGGCTTTCTCCTGACTTGCGAGGTTTTTCTGAATGGTCGCTTCCTCGCGATAGCCGCCCCGCCCGACGGCAATGTCGAATATCAGTGGCTTCCGCATTGTGTGGTCCGCACGCAAACCGCCGAGCGTCTGCGATTCACAACCCGCCTGTTTCTGCCAACTAAGCGCCGGGCGGTTGCGCAATCGATTACCATAAAAAATCTGGATACTGCTCAACGCCGCTTTACGCTGGCTTTCGATATGCGAGGCGCCGTCTCCAGAAAAACCAGTCCCTGGTTCGTCAATTCTCCCGGCGAAGCTGACAACAAAATCACATGGGACGCACAGCGCGGCTGTCTCCTCTTTGAGGCGCAACACTCGGAGATCGCCGCCGCCCAGGGATTTCATCCTGTGCCCGATCGCGTTGAGCACACGCGAATGCTGGTGTTTGACATGGTCCTTTCCCCCGGCGAGCAAAAGGAACTCAGCTTCATTTGCGCGATCGCCGAAAACGGCCGGGCCGCCTTCGAGCTTTACGATGGCCTCCAGGCTGGTTTTGCCGGCCTCGCACAAGAAAACGAGTCGGCTTTCACCAGCCTGGTTCAGGCTGCGTTCACTGCAGGAAATTCCGAATTCAGCGGAAATCTCCCGCGGCTGGTCACAAACGATGAATCTCTGTGGAAGCTCTACCATAATGGTTTTGCCAATCTGCTATTCGCGCGTCGGCATTCCCCGGATTCGGTCTACGGCCCCACCTATCTGACGTTGAGTGGCCATGTGCTCCCGACTCTGAGCTTTCCCTGGGATACCTCGCTTACCTCTCTGGCGCTGGCGCTGCTCGATCCGATTCCGCTGCGCAAACTCGTCGAGGTCTGGCTGAAAGCTGGAATGCATGAACATCATTCCACCGATTACGTGACCGGCGAGGCCGTCGGTCCGTGGTATGCGGCGAACGACAGCGCGATTGTGCGTTGCGCCTGGCGCTATTTGTGCGTCACCGGAGATTTTGACTGGCTCGACACAAAAATCGACGATCGCACCGTTCTGGATCACCTCGATGATCACGCCCTCTATTGGCAAAAACTGGACCACTTCGGACGCGGCCTCGGCGACTACGGGACGATCGAGAATCTGCTCGAAGTCGTCAGCACCTACCTGCATGAGGTGGCCGGCATCAACGCCGGCAACGTGCGTTCGATGCGGATCGTCGCCGATCTCCACGAACGCCGCGGCAACTCGGCCCGCGCCCGACAGCTGCGTGGCGAGGCAAAAGCTCTAGCGGAACGAATCAATCGCCTGCTCTACGTAGATGGAAAGGGATATTGGCGTTGTGGCCAACCGGACCGCACATTCAACGAGGTGCGGCACTGTTACGACTTTCTTGCGGTTCTCGACACCATGGCCGAGGACCTTAGCTCTAACCAGAAACGTGAGATGAGCGAGTTCTTCTGGCGCGAACTGCGCAGCGATAAATGGATGCGCGCGCTCGCGCAGGGCGATGCCGACGC
>PMSZ01000415.1 GCA_003168235.1 Acidobacteriaceae bacterium | reverse complement strand
CCCCCGCCCGACATCCACCAACTCGCCCACGCCGTCGACGACCACTACAACCATCTCCGCAGCCTCGAATCCGACTTTACCGAGACCTATCGCGGGGATGGCCCCGATCGTGTCGAATCGGGCACATTATGGTTGAAAAAGCCGCGCAAGATGCGCTGGGAGTACCGTTCTCCCAAAGAGAAGCTGTTTGTCAGCGAAAGCGAGCTTGTGTGGTTTTACTTGCCGGCGGAAAAGCAGCTCCGGAAAACAACTCTCCGCAAGCTGGATGACTTGCGGTCTCCCTTGGCATTTCTGCTCGGCAAGACCAAGCTGGAGAGTGAGTTAAAAGGTCTTTCTAAGGTTTTGGATCAATCACCGTGGCAACCGGGCGATACCTTGTTGCGCGGGATTCCGCGGAACGCAGTTGGTCAGGTAAGCGAGGTTCAGCTGGAGATCACGCCCCTGCACCAGATCACCCGCATCTTACTGATCGACGCGGATGGCGCGACCACCGAGTTCCGTTTTGCGGGATGGAAAGAGAACGTCGAGATGAGCGACACCAGGTTCCAGTTCACCCCTCCCCCAGGAGTCGAAACTGTGGAAGGCGAACTCGGGCCTTAGGATAATTTGCCGATCATCGTCGTTACTTACGTACCACCCAGATGGGCAGGTTGAGGTAAGGGCTTTGGCAACAGAATGTTACACTTAGCTTGAAACCAGCACAAGATAGCGCATGGCACAATTCCTGGTCAAAGTCGCCGACGAGCAGGGCCATCTGCGGCAGCAGCTTGAGCACGGCTATTCCGAGGCCGAGGTTCACGACCGTTTTACCCAGCAAGGCTACCTCGTTTACTGGATTAAGCCCCGCACCTTCCTCAACACCGGAGGCAGTCGCCGCGGCAAGCTGCGCCAATCGACATTCTTGATCTTCAATCAGCAGTTTCTCACGCTGATCAAGGCCGGACTCCCTATCCTCACCTCGCTCGATCTCCTGATCAAGCGCCAACGCGACAAGTCGTTGCTCCACCAGCTCGAGAACGTCCGCGAACGGGTCAAAAGCGGGGAGTTGCTCTCCGACTCTTTCGCCGCCCAGCAGGTCTTCCCCAAGATGTACACCACCACCCTGCTCGCCGGTGAAAAGAGCGGCAACATGGAAGAAGTCCTCAGCCGCTACATCACCTATCAGAGGATGGTGCAGACTTTCCGCAAGAAACTCCTGGTTTCGATGGTCTATCCCGCGCTGCTGGTTTCGGTGGTCACGGTGATGTTGATTTTCCTCATCACCTACGTCGTGCCCAAGTTTGCCGATCTTTTTAACAGCCTCGGAGCGCAGCTCCCGGCCATCACCGTGTTCATGCTTTCGTTCGGTCTGAACGCGCAAAAATACGGTTGGATTGTGGCCTTGGTTTTGGGCGTAGGCGGCTTCTTGCTCTGGCGCTGGAAACAAAGCGATCGCGGCGCTGAACGCATTGACCGCTTTCTGCTCTCACTACCGTTGCTCGGTGAAATTCGCCTGAAATATCAGGTGGCAAATTTTTCGCGTATTCTCGCCACCCTTCTGCAGGGCGGATTGCCCCTGGTTCCCGCCATGGAAACAGCCGCCGAATCTCTGAGTAGCCGCCAGATGCTGAACGGCGTCAACGCCGCCGCCGAGCGCGTCAAAGAAGGACAAAGCCTGGCTCACGCCCTCGAAACGCAAAAGCTGTTTCCCGACCTCGCCGTCGAAATGCTCGAAGTCGGAGAGTCGACCGGCGCTCTGCCCGCCATGCTCAGTTCGGTGGCCGAATTTTACGAAGAAGATGTGCAAACCGCTCTCGGTGCGGCCATGGCTCTGATTGAGCCCATGATCCTGATCGTCATGGCCGTGTTTGTCGGCGGAATATTGATTTCTCTGTATATGCCGATCTTTACCTTGGGCGCGAATGTTCACTAACGGATGTTCACTACGGATGTTCATTGGAAGAAGGGTTGTAAACTGGAATGGCAATGGCCGATAAGAAAACAGTCCTGGTAGGCGGCAGCAACGGTGGGAAGCTGGCGCCGGAACCGGCATCGATTCCCGACGAACTGGAACGCGCGCGCGATATCGCCCGCCGCTACCGCTGCGAATTCATCGATCTCAGCGATTTTCAGCTGCACCACGATCTGTTTGAAAAGATCCCCGTGCACCTGATGTTCCGCTACAACTTCGTCCCGCTCGACGAAACCGAAGACGGACGCCTGGCCATCGCCATCGCCGATCCCAGCCAACTGATGATGATCGACGAGATCAGCCTGCTGCTCGGCAAGCGCATCGTCACCAAAGTTTCCACGCTCAAGCAGATCTCCGACATCCTCAAGAAGACCGAGCAGTCCAAGCGCGTGCTCGAAGACGCGAGTGAAGGATTCACCCTCGACGTCATCCGCGAAGACGAAGCCGGCAACGACGAAACCATCTCCATCGACAAGTTGACCGCGACCGCGGGCCAGGACATGAGCCCCATCATCCGCCTGGTCGACACCACCATTTTCACGGCACTGCAGCGGCGGGCAAGCGACATCCACATCGAAACGCGCGACGATTCGGTGTACATCAAGTTTCGTATTGACGGCGTGCTCACCAATGCCATGGCGCCCATCGGCAAGGAACACCACTCGACCATCATCTCGCGCATCAAGGTCATGAGCGAGCTCGACATTTCCGAACGCCGCGTGCCCCAGGACGGCCGTTTTCGCGTCAAGTACAACGGCCGCGCTATCGATTTCCGTGTCTCCATCATGCCGTCGATCCACGGCGAAGACGCCGTGC
>PMSZ01000049.1 GCA_003168235.1 Acidobacteriaceae bacterium | reverse complement strand
CTTTGAAAGACCGCACCGCCAGTTCCTGAACTTTCTGCGTTTCCGCCTTGGTGAGTTTTGCCGGGATGATCAGCTCGGAACCTTCGTCGAGATACTTGGCGTTGTAATCGTAGAACTCCTTCACCGGAATAATTTCACCGGGGATCGAGGCAACCGGCTCGTCATTGCCCAGCACCGCGCACTCGATCTCGCGCGCTTTATTCTTCTTTCCGCCCACGCCCTGCTCGATGACAATCTTGCGATCGAACCTCGCCGCTTCCTCAATGGCGGGCCCGAGTTCCTTGCGCTCGTGCGCCTTGCTGATCCCGACCGACGATCCCAGGTTCGCCGGCTTCACGAACACCGGATACTTCAACTTGCTCTCCACCAGTTTCTGCACCTTCTTAGGTTCCCGCTCGAAGTGGCAGCGCAGCACGGTCACGTGTTTCACGATCGGCAATCCTGCCGCTCGGAACAAGGACTTCATGATGTCCTTGTCCATGCCCGCGGCCGACCCGAGCACGCCCGCGCCGACATACGCAATGTCGGCCAACTCGAGCAATCCCTGGATCGTCCCGTCCTCGCCAAACGTTCCGTGCAGGACGGGAAAAATGACGTCCACATTGATCGCGCGGTCGGCAGCCCGCCGAAGATTAGCATCGGTTTGAAACGGCGCAAGTCCGCCATCGCGCCTCGCCGGTTCCGGTGGGACCACTACCGAAGCCCCTGTCGCCAGAACCGCCGCCCCCGGAGTAGCCTCCGGATCCCCCGCCCGCAGTTGCGCAGCGTGCTGTGTGGAACGGGCGCCCTCGCTCGCGTACTCTTCGCCCTTGCCTCGAAGCAACCGCTCCGCATGTTCCGCTGTAAGCCAGCGCCCGTCCTTAGTAATGCCGATCGGCACCACTTCGTACTTCGTCTTATCGATTGCGTTCAGAATCGACGCCGCCGATAGCAGCGACACTTCATGCTCGCCGCTGCGTCCGCCAAACAGGATACCCACCCGAGTTCTTGCCATGCCATTTCAGTCTGGCGCTCGGGTAGGTTTCCCGTCAATCCCAGCCTTGGTTCGTGCCGAAGCTCGGCACACGCTCCTCGCCCCGGGTTATTGCACCGTCAAGTTGATGGTGGTCATATGCGTCAGTGCGCCCGATTGCGCGGTAACCACAATCGATGCCGTCCCCTGATTCATCTGGCCGTTGTTGCTTGAACCGCATCCTGTCGTAGCCAGCAGCGTTCCCGTAATCAACAACGCAGCAACTCCGCCGAGCAGCATCGAGAGCGAGCGCCGCCGGGCGTTCCCCAGGAAACAGCCGAACAATCCCAAGCCGGTGAATGCCATCCCCATCAACTTCAGCGCGCCATAGCCGTGGGTCCCGGTGGCCGCGCTCGCGGTCATGGTTGTGCTCGCCGCCGCGCCCGCCGGCGTTACTGATGTCGGACTAAAAGTGCAGGTGATGCCTGACGGAGCCACGCACGAAAAAGTCACCAGGCTCGAGAAACCGTTGGCAGGCGTAACCGTGAGTGTGAAGTCCATCGACCCGCCCGCGTTGACGGTGCCCGATGTGGGCGAAGCGGCCAGCGCAAAGTCCTCAGCGCCTTGGCTAGCAGCAGCGAGCGCACCGAACAAACCATGCCCTCCCTCGGCAAACCCGGCCGTGAAGTAGAGCGTGTCAGGATCGCCAGTTCCGCCGGCGCCGAAGACCATTCCCCAGAGCGCCCCGTTTGTGATCGCCGCCCCCGTCGGATCTTCGAGCTGAGCCACGAAGTTTCCTTGGGAATCGAAAGCGTTGATCGTGCCGTCACCGAAATTGCCGATGAGAATGTCATTGCTGAACATGCCAAAGTTGGCCGAAGCCTGCACCACTCCCCACGGCGCGTTCAACGTGCCCGCGGAGGCGAAGCGGTTCACGAAATTCCCGTTGTCATCGAAAACACTGACGTAGCCGTCTCCCGCGCCCGCCATCGCGCCCGTTTTGGCCGCGTTCGGCACCGCATAGGTTACGAATACCTGCGTGCCAATCGGCTGAATTCCAAAGGGAGTGTAACCCGCAGGCAGCGTCGGATCGGTCAACGATCCGGAGAGCGCCGTCAGATTGAAGTTGCTGTCGAATACATCGATCTGCCCACTGCTAATGTTCGGCGCCAGCAGAAACGATCCCGAAGCGTTGGTGACCATCGCCAGACCTGTGTAAACAGCGCCGGCCGACGAACGATCCGCCAGAATCACAGCGTTGCCCGAGTTGTACCAGCCCGAGATGGTCCCATCCTCGGTAGCAAAAAGAAACTGACTGGGAAAGCCATTCACCTTGAACCCGGTGGTCTGGTTAATGACGGTGCCCGTGGGAGTCGCCGGTGAGGCATCACCCGCGGGAGCAGGAATCAGCACCGAAAACTGCGACGCACCATTAGCGTCATAGATGGTTGAGTATCCACTCTTGTTGTCGGCGACCCAGAAAGTAGATCCCGGAAAAAAAGAAATTCCCCAGGGGTTCACAAGTTTGGGATCCGTGTTATTGGCCACGCCGGCCATGTCGGAAACCAGATTTGTCTGTTGATAAGAATTGGTTTGCGCTGCACCGCTAACTACGCCGGCGAAAGAAACCAATGCCAGCAGTGCGGAGAAGCAGAATTTGCCGCTGAAAAATTCGCGTTTCACGGGATTGCCTCCATTTTTTTCGTACTGAAGGCAAGCGTACGCATGCAGCAAGAAGGTGTTGTCAGGCAAACGTAAATAAGTGGTCAACATATCGTAAGTGTCCCGGCGGCACGGCGGTTTCGCTTGCGGTAATAACGCCGAAATCCAGCGAAGCACTGCGAGGTCGATGCCGCGAAACGTTCGCCCTCACAAATTTCTCAAGCTGAAAATGTAAAATTCGCGACGTTTGCTTGACACCATCGCGAAACGGGTGTGAAATTGTCGGGACTTCGAAGGCCGGTGCCCGGCCCTTCCCCTATGGCACTCGGACCAAGAAGCTCTCGTCGAAGAATCCCATAGCGGGATTGAAGGCTGGACGAACCTGGGTTGGCTGCGAAAGCCTTCTGCTTGGTGGATTTAAAAAATTAAAGAGCTTCACATCTCACAGGAGTGGTCTATGAAATCGAGTGAACGAGTGAAAAACGTCCTGCCGAAATGGTCCGTATTGCTGATCCTGGTCACCGCTGCCGCAGTTGCATGGGCAGGCCCACCCAAATCCGCACCCGCCTCACATCCCGCACCTGCGGCACACGCTGCCCCATCGCACGCAGCACCGGCGCAGCACGCAGGCGGAGCCGGTGGCCAGCGTCCCGGCGGCGCTGGTCAGAGCACTCGCGGTCCGGGAGGAGCATCGGGTTCCACCCGCGGCCCCGGCGGAGCCAGCCAGAACACTCGTGGACCGGGCGGAAGCGCAAGTCGGCCTGGGCAAACCGGTGGTAGCCGCACCGGACAGAACGCGGGCGCCAGACCTGGGCAGACCGGTGGCAGCCGCCCCGGACAGACAGGCGGAAATAATGCTGGCAACCGCGGCGGAGCCAATACCGGAAATCGCGGCGGCGCAAACGCCGGAAATCGTGGCGGCGCGAACAATGCAGGGAGCCGCGGTGGCGCAGCAAACGCCGGCAATCGTGGCGGCGCCGGCGCAGCCGGACGCCATCAACCCGCAGGCAGCAAAACTGTTGCCATGAAAGGCGGCGGCAGCGCGACCATGCGTAAGAATGGCTCGGTTCGTTCCATCCAGACTCACGGGATGACCATCAATCGCGGGATGCACGGTGGTCGCAGTATCACCAGCACCCACAACGGACGCACCATCGTCAGTCACGGCCGATACGGCGGATACAGCCAACGCGCCTACTTCAACCGCGGCGGCCACTCCTATTACCAGCGCACTTACTATCGGGGCGGACATTATTACGCATACGGTTACCGTGGCTACGGCTGGGGGGGCC
>PMSZ01000166.1 GCA_003168235.1 Acidobacteriaceae bacterium | reverse complement strand
GGTTCCCGATCGCCTCCGATGGTGACTTTGAAGCGGTGCAGCTTATTGCCGCTAAAGTGCGGCATCCGATTATCGCCGGACTGGCGCGCGCCAGCGCCGGCGACGTTGACCGCGCGTGGCAGGCCTTGCAGGGAGCGGCGCGACCGCGGATCCACGTTTTTCTGGCGACCTCCGACATTCATCTGAAATACAAGCTGCGCATCACGCGGGAACAATGTCTGGAGCAGGCGCGTAATGCAGTGCGCCATGCGAAGTCTCTTTGTGAGGATGTCGAATTTTCGCCTGAGGATGCGACGCGGACCGACGTCCCGTTTCTCTGTCAGGTGGTTGAAGCCGTGATTGCGGCGGGCGCGACCACGGTTAATATTCCGGATACGGTTGGTTACAGCATGCCGGAAGAGTATGGAAATCTCATCCGCACACTGCGGGAGAAAGTCGCGGGAATCGAAAAGGTAACGATCTCCACTCACTGTCACAATGACCTCGGTTTGGGAGTCGCGAACTCGCTGGCCGGAGTGCAGCAGGGTGCACGGCAGGTGGAGTGCACGATCAACGGCATTGGCGAGCGAGCCGGCAATTCATCGCTGGAAGAAATCGTGATGGCGGCGCGGGTGCGGCGTGACCGTTATCCGTTTGAAACCGGGGTCGCGGCGGAGCACCTGTTTGCGACCAGCCAGATGCTGGCGGAGATTACGCGCGTTTCGGTGCAACCGCACAAAGCCATCATAGGGCGGAACGCATTCGCGCACGAGGCGGGAATTCATCAGGATGGAATGCTGAAGAACCCGCTGACGTATGAAATCATGACACCGCAATCGGTGGGCGTTCCCGATTCGCGGCTGGTACTTGGCAAACACTCCGGCCGGCACGCGCTGGCGCTGCGCTGCGAACAACTGGGACATCGATTTGAACGCCGGGAGCTCGACGAGATCTATCGCCGGTTTGTCATTCTTGCCGACCGCATCAAGCGAGTACAAGACAGTCATTTGCTGGAACTGATCGAGGACATTCGAGGCACGGGCGAGGCTGAGGTTGACGCCGGCCCGGCGAAGTTCCCGCCGGCTGCGGCCATGTTGCCTTTCACGCTGGCAGCTTCGGCGGTCGCCGGAGGCAATGGCAAAGAGGCCCACCCGGCGCACATTGCTGGCACAACCGGGCAGGCACAGGTCACGATTCCCTTCGATCGCCATGCCGGTCATCACGGCGAGCAAGAAGATTATCTTTGGGGTGTGTAGGTCGGGGCGTGCAACGTGCGATCTCCTACCCATGGTAGTGGGATTATTCCTTGAGTCACGTGAAACTCCGCTACCAACGCCTCTTTCCTCGTAGTATTCTTTTTCGCGAACTGATAGAGGCCCTCCATGGAACTCCGCGTAACCTGCCTCCCCGGCGACGGAATCGGTCCTGAAGTTACCTCCCAAGCGATTTGCGTTCTCGAGGAAGTCGTCGACGGGTTTGGCCACGATCTTGAGCTCGACGAAAAAGAGATTGGCGGCGTGGCGCTGGAAAAATTTGGCAACCCACTGCCGGACGCAACCATTCAGGCCTGTCTAAATTCACGCGCGGTGCTGCTCGGAGCGGTGGGCAGTCCGGCGTTCGATCACAATCCCCGCGAACTGCGCCCCGAAGCGGGGCTGCTGCGGTTGCGCCAGGAACTTGGTGCATTCGCGAATCTGCGTCCAGCGGTGGTTTATCCGGCGCTGGCTGGGTGCTCGCCTCTGCGCGAGGAAATCGCCAAAGGTACTGACATTCTGATCGTGAGGGAATTGCTGGGCGGATTGTATTTCGGGCAGCCTCGATCCATTGAAGGCGCGCCCGGCGCTCGCGAAGCGATCAACACCATGCGGTACGGTGAGCCGGAGATTGAGCGCATTGCCCGCGTCGCATTCCAACTGGCACGCACCCGGCGACGGAAGGTGCTTTCGGTCGACAAGGCCAACGTTCTGGAGTGCTCGCGTTTGTGGCGCGAAGTCGTAACGCGCGTGGGCCGCGATTTTTCCGACGTCCAGCTCTCACATATGTATGTGGATTCGGCGGCGATGTCGCTGGTGCTGAAGCCAGCCGAGTTTGACGTCATCCTGACGGAAAACATGTTCGGCGACATTTTGTCGGACGAAGCTGGGGGAATTGTGGGATCGCTCGGTCTGCTTGCTTCTGCCAGCGTCGGAGGTCCGGTCGGCCTGTACGAACCGGTGCACGGTTCGGCTCCGGACATTGCGGGGAAAAATATCGCGAATCCGCTGGGCGCAATTCTTTCGGTTGCAATGATGCTGCGGCACACTTTTCAGCTGGCTAAAGAAGCGGAGTGTGTGGAAGCGGGCGTGATCTCGACTTTGAAGGGCGGCTTTCGCACTCGCGATCTGGCGCGGCCGGGAGCGCGGACCGTCTCCACGGAAGAGATGGGCGCGCAGATCGCAGAATTCGTGCGTCTGGCTGCGAATGCAACCGGCCAGGCCGCATCGTAGGCCAGTTTCGTCGAAGAGCGGTGGCTAACGTTTTTCTGGAGTAGGCACCGCGGGCAGCGCATACTCACCGGTCATCGCATTCCAACGGATCCGCAAAACTTCCATGAACATGCGCAGCCCGTCGCGGAGAGGATGCAACCGCGTGCCTTCGCTGTGCGCCCACAGCACTGGAACTTCCTGAACCCGCAGTCCCGCGCGGCTCGCGAGAAACAGAATCTCGGGATCGAACCCCCAGCGTTCAATTTTTTGCAAAGGAAAGATGCGCTGGGCCGCATCCCGGCGGAAGGCTTTGAATCCGCATTGCGTGTCGGCGAAGCGCAGGCCCAAAATCAACCGCAACGCCAGATTGAAGATGCGTCCAAACAACTGCCGGTAGAGTGGCTGCGGCCCGGTCTGCAGTTCTGTCCGCAGCCAGCGCGAACCGATGGCGATGTCTGCGCCGCCATCGATGGCGTCGAATAATTTTGGCGCTTCGGTGATGGGCGAGGAAAGGTCGGCGTCGGTGAACAGGCAAATATCGCCGCGGGCGTGGAGCATGCCGTTGCGCACACTGAAACCTTTGCCGCGGTTGCCGGGATTCTCGATCAGCAAAACCTGCGGATGTACCGCGACGTACTCGCGCACAATTTGCGCGGTGTCGTCGGACGATCCATCATTGACCACGAGAATTTCGGCGTCCCAGTTCTGTTCGCGGATGTAACGGAGAAGTTCGTGAAGCGTGGGCCGGATGCGCACGCTTTCGTTATAGGCGGGAATGATGATGGAGTAGATCAAGGCTTCAGAGCTTTAAGATTTCAGAGTTTCAAGGTCGTTCGGAAATTGTTGTGTATCGTCGAAACTCCGAAAGCTTTGGGGCTGAGAATCACGCGACCTGCTGGCGTTTGTCGAGCATGCTGAAGAACTCTGAAACCAGTTCTTCGTCCCAAAGTCCGTTTCGCGCTTCGGCGCGCATAGTCAACGCGGCCGATTCGTGGCCGAGCGCGGGTTTGTAGGGACGCGCGGTCCGAAGGGCGTCGTAAATATCCACGACCTGCAGAATGCGCGGCAGGAGCGGGATTTCGCCGGCTCGAAGGCCATCGGGATAGCCGCTTCCGTCGGAGTGCTCGTGATGGTGGCGAATGATTGGAAGCACGCGCCGCAGCGACTTCAAAGGACGGCAAATGGCTTCGCCAGTTACAGGATGCTTTTTCATGATCTCCCACTCGTCCGGCGTGAGATCGGTGCCCTTCTTTAGAATTTCATCGGGCACAGCGATCTTTCCCAGGTCGTGGAGATAGCCGCCGCGCTGCAGCGCGATAACCGATTCTTCACCCAGGCCGAGAAACCGGGCCAGATCAGAGGCATCGCGCGCCAACCGCTCGCAGTGACCCTCAGTGTAGGGGTCGCGCGCTTCTACGCTAAGTCCCAGGGTGCACAGTACCGAATCCGCAGTCTCGAGTTCGTCGGTGAACTCCTTCAACTTGAGCAACGAATTCACGCGAGCGAAGAGCTCCTCGGGAGAAATCGGCTTGGTCAGGAAATCGTCGGCGCCCGCTTCAATGCCCTTGAGGCGGTCTTCGCGATCGCTCAGGCCGGTGATCATGACGATCGGAATCAGGCGCGTGTTTGAATCGTGCTTGAGTTCGCGGCATAGCTCGTAGCCGCTTTTGCCCGGCATGACGACGTCGAGCAGAACCAAGTCAGGGGGCTCGCGTTGTATCTCGGCCTCTGCCTCGACCGCACTATGAACGGCAATTGTCGAATAGCCACGGCTGGTCAGCATCTGCTTCAGCAGCAATGCGTTGACCTCATTGTCGTCCACTACGAGAATCGACTGCTTCCGGCGTAAGGGCACAAGGTCAGGCATACAGAGTTCAGAACTCGAATCCGGAGAAACGGTTGCCCGGCGATGGCGAGGGACGAGATTCACGCGTTTAGTCTCCCACAGCAAGGGCAAGTGTGCAAAGTGGGGCAGGTCTCAGGTGTCGGGTCTTAGGTCTCAGGAAAACCGGAGTCAAAAGCCTGAGACCTAAGACCCGAGACCTGATTTTCTGAAACTGAACAATTTGCCTGTTCAGGCGTCATAGCGGCTATCTCGGCAGGCGTGTCAGTCTTCGATCATTATGCTGCGGAAACTTTGTCTTACTCTTGTTCTCATCGTCTTGCCTGGTTTTGCGTGGCGGGAATGCTCGGCGGTGTCGAAACCGCATGTCATTGCTTTTGGCAAAACGATTTCCGCCAAATGGCCGAACGCGACCGGACAGAAGCTGCTCGACCTGAGAGTGCGTCCGTTGCTGGTGGATGCGCGAGTGAAGGAATACGCCACCGGGGCTCCACATGACCTGACCGACAGGCTGTTTGTGGTGCGGCGGGCGTTTCGCGTGAACGATGCGCTGCCCACGGAAGGCGGCAATTCCGCCGGCACGCGATGGCAGTGGCAACGCGGGGGCTGGTTGTTGGTCGATCGGCTCACCGGACGGGTTTCGCAGCTCAACCTACCGGAGTTCGATCCTTTTTATTCCACGGCGAGTTGGTATCGCGACTACATTGCTTATTGTGGGGTCTCGGAAGACGGCAAGAAGCTCTATGCAATCGTCGCCCAGGTGGGACGCCGCAAGCCGGTCCTAAGAAAAGAGGCCGGCGAACCTGCTGGAGCGGACGACCCTGATTCGGAATGTCCGCCTCCGGTGTGGGAACGCAACCCTATGCGAGTGATGTTTCAGCCTGGAGACGGGCAGAAACTGGTCTTCTCGATTCGGAACCGCGTGGTAGATGTGGTCAACGACGCGGAAGAACCGGAAGAATAATCTCAGTCTCCCGCAGCTTCGGCTGCGGGTAAGGCCTCAGCCGCCGAGCGGTGCGAGACTTTCGCGCTCGTCACCAGCACGACCGAAGCGATGATGATCGCGCTCCCCATCACGATATAACGGTCGATGCGCTCGTGCAGAACCAGCCATCCGAGAAACACGGCGACCACTGGATTAACGTAAGCGTAGGTGGAAACCTTGGACGTGGGAACGTGCTGCAGCAGCCAGATGTAGGCGGTGTAGCCGATCCAGGAGCCACAGACGACGAGGTACAGAATCGCGGCCACACCGCGAAAGGTCCAGGTCACGTTCGCTGGTTTTTCCACGAGCAGAGCGAAGATCAAATTCCCAATTCCCGCGAAAACCACCTGCCAAGCGATGGCGCTGAAAGGATCGGCGGCCACCGTCTGCCATTTTTTCGAGAGCACGGAACCGAACGCCCAGCTGAATGATCCGAGCTGAAGCGCCAGGGACCACCAAAGCTCGCGATGGCCGAGGGAATTGGAATGGCGAAGATCAGGCCAGATGAGAACGACGACGCCAGCGATGCCAATGGCCAGGCCGACTTGGCCGCGGCGAGAGATGCGATGGTCGCCCAATAAGAGGCTATCGAGCACCATAAACCAGATCGGCGACACGGCAATCAACAATGCCGCCAGACCGGTGGGGACGATGCGCTCGGCATAGGCAAGCGTGAGATTGCCGCCCATCAGAAGCAGAATGCCGACAGCGGCGAAATGCGCGAGCCGCTGTGCCGAAAAAAGAATGCGGCGTCCGGTGATGGCGCAGTAGGCGAGCATCACGACGCCCGCAATCAAGAAGCGCGCGGCGCACATGAAAGCGGGAGGGATATTCTCCACCGCGATGCCGATGCCAAGGTAGGTTGAGCCCCAGAAGACATAGACCAGAGCGAAGGCAACAATGATCTTCCATCGGCTGGCGGAGGCGGCGCTCATGGAGAGGAGTGGGGAAGATTCAGAATAGCAGAGTCGAGGTGAGGGAACGAACGCGGCAGAGACCGGGATTATCCGGTCTCGTTCATGCGGCGGAAAGGCGACAAGTTCAATCCGCGGAGCTTAGTCGGCGTGCTGGCGATCGACAGACCAGACGGAAGCAGAATCTTTTTCGTTCGGATATAAGTGCACCATCCAGTTGAAAACGATGGGAAGAAACTTTCCGCCCGCGGCGTCGCATTCAGCCTGGGTCGTGATCGACCCTCGCAGACCAAATTTCGGATTCGGTGCGAGCGCTTCCATTCTCCGTCCTTCGGGTGCTTTGCAGAAATTCACGTGTTCATGCCACTGCGCGATGCTGAGCGGGATGCGCTCGTTCAGATCATCTTCGGTAAAACGCTTGGGAGCGGTATACATCAAACCCACCAGGCGGTAGCCGTCGCCGTTTTTCTCGTAGAGCAGCGAGGTTGGATGCTCGGGATTAAAATTGAAGGCCGCTTCGAATCCGTAACGGTAATTGGTGAAGTGATACTGCTTCTGCGGGACGTTGGGAAGAAAGATCTCGAAGCCATCGTTGAGCGCGACGTGATAGTCCTTGTACTTCTCCATGACGCCGTGCGCTACCTCGACGACCTTCTGAGCTTTCTCGGCGTCGCCGGGCTGGGCGGTGCGAAGTGCAGTCATCTTCATGTGCGGACCCATGTCCATGTGGTGACCTTCCATGGAATGCATGGCAGGAATGCCGGCATCGGAGTCTTCGCCTGAATTGTGGCCCATTTGCGACATGTCATGTCCGGGCATGTTCATACCCTTCATGTTTTGCGACGAATCCTGCTGGGCGAAAGAGAGCGATGCGGCGAGGCAAAACACGATCAAGAGAGTTTTCATAACGGTCCCCCAATACTGAAGACGCACGACGACTAGGTTTATTGTATTAACCCTAATTGTCTTAACCCGGTGTAATTTTCATAGTTTCGCGCATTGGGGAGTGCGAAGGAACGTTACGGCGGTAATCGCGGATCAGGCGGACGACCACATCCCCATTTCGGCGAGGATTTTACCGGCCGCCTCGGCGCCAGAGCGTACGCAATCGGGGACTCCGATGCCGCCATAGCCGTTGCCCGCAAGCGCCAGGCCATGCAACTTCTGGCGCAACGCTTCAATGCGCTGCAGGCGTTCGAGGTGGCCCACCACGTATTGCGCCATGGCTGACTTCCATTTATAGACGCGGGCAAATAACGGCTCGGCGTTGAGGGAAATGATCTGGCGCAGTTCACCTCGGACGATTCGGAGAATTTCTTCTTCGCTCGCCTGCAGGATTTCCTCATCGCGCGTTCCCCCAAGGAAGCAGCGAATGAGGGCACGATTGGCGGGAGCACGGTAGGAAAACTTGTTGTGAACAAAAGTGGCGGCGAGCATACGATGGCCTGCGCCACGCGGCACCAGAAACCCAAAACCGGGCGGAAGTGAAGCGCGCACTTTTTCGTCGTAACCGAGTGTGACCGTCACCGAAGAGCTGTACCTGATCTCGCCCAGTTCGCGGGACAGGTCATCGTCCGCCGACGCCAGCACCGAGGCAGCAGCCTGGGCCGGGGTCGCGATAATGATGGCATCGAAGTGGTCGGTCTGGTAGCCGGCGCAAACGGTCCAACCGTTGTCCTGCGGAATCAGCGACTGCACGGGAGCAGAGGTGAGGAGTGAGCGTGCGTCGAGCTTCGCGACCAGAGCGCTGACCATCTGCTGCATGCCATTCTTCAGCGAACTGAAAAACGGGCGGGGCGGGGTTGTTGCCACAGCTCCCATTTTTCTGCTGGCGGAGAGCACGGCGCGACCCAGGCTGCCGTGTTTTGATTCCATGTCAGTGAAGCGGGGCAGGACGGCACGGGCGCTCAACTGCGAAGCTTCGCCGCCGTACACTCCGGAAAGCAGCGGATCGGCCAGTAGTTCGACCATCTCGGGACCATAGTGGCGTTCGACCATCTGGGCAACGGTTTCGTCCTCGACTGCTTTGTGCGGCTGGTGAAACCATTCGGCAGCCATGCGCAATTTTGTACGTACAGAAAAAAGCGGCGAGCGCAGGGTGGGCATGATTTTGGTGGCCACCATGAACATGAGCCCGTCGGGCAACTCGACCAGCTTGCCCTTGACCAGAATGTAGGTCTTGCGGCCCGCGTCATTCGAGCCGATGAGTTGATCGCCGAGTCCGACTTTGCGGCAGAGATCGGCAGCCCAGGGCTTTTCGGTGAGAAAGGAATCGGCGCCGGCTTCGATCAGGCAGCCATCGACACGATCGGTGAGCAGTACTCCGCCGAGTCTTGGACTGGATTCGAACAGAGAATACTGCACGGGCGTGCCGGACTGACGTTTTTCTTCGAGCGTGTATGCGGCCGAGAGGCCGGAAATCCCGCCACCGATAATGGCAATGCGCTTCATTGATCAGCTACTAGGATCAGCCACTTAGGATCAGCCACCAGCGCCTTGTGCTCTTACTCTGCTACTGACTATGTCCGCCAGCGCTGCGGTCAAGGTGGTTGATCCGTTCAACGACGCGGCTCGCCACAGCCGCATCCCTTGTTGTTCGGCGAACTTTTTGAAGGCGATGTCGATATCGTAGAGCACTTCAACGTGATCGCAGAGAAATCCTACGGGATGCACGAAAACGCCGCGATGGCCGTTCGCCTTCAGGCCTAGAATCGTTTCCTCCACCGTCGGGCCGATCCATGTGCCGCCTGACGCGCCGCCTGACATGCCCTGGCTTTGAAAGGCGAAGACCCAGTCTCCGGGCGCGAGGCCCGATTCCTTCGCCACCAGTTCGGCCGTTTCTTTGGCCTGCCGCTCATAAGGATCGCCTTCGATGATGGTGCGCTGCGGAACGCTGTGCGCGGTAAAGATCACGGGCAGCTTGGCTCCGTTTTCCGCGGATGCCTTCTCCCAAGCCGGGCGCAGTTTTTCGGCGAAGGCTTTGGCAAGCAGCGGATGGTCGTGCCACTCGTCGACGAAATCCATCTGGAAAGGAGGATTGCCATCGCTGCTTGCGGCGCGGCGATAAAGGCCGACGCTGGTACGCGAATTCTGCGGCGCGAGGCAGATGGCGATCACGCGCTCAAAGCCTTGTCCGGCGATCTCTTTGATCGCATCGCCGATGAAGGGCTTCCAATTGCGCATTCCCACAAAGACTGGCATGTGAATCGACCGCGAAAGCTGATCGGCTTGCAGAAGAGTCCAGCAGGCGAGCGGCGAGAAACCTATCAGCGAATAACGATGGCGGACTTCTTCGATGACTTGGGACGGCAACACACGCCCGCCGGTGACATAGCTCAGGAACTCGGGAATCTGGCCGGGATTCTCGGGGCTACCATGGGCCAACAACAGAACAGCAGTTTTCGCGGACGTTGCCGAGGCTGGTTGCGCGGGAAACGAACTGACGTGATTCGCGCAGTAGCACTGGCCGGCAAGGCCGAGCGGGCAGTTGGTCATCTTCGCGACTCCGTTTTCGCCTCGGCCTTGTGCTCCAGCTTGGAGGTCTTGAATTCCGCCGAGTGTTCGCGCACGAAATCGCAGAGCGCTTTCACGTTCTCCACCGGAGTTTCGGGAAGGATGCCGTGACCCAAATTAAAAATGTGGCCGGGACGTCCCGCAGCGCGGCGCAAAATGTCTTCCGCTCGCGATTTGAGTTCTTTCCAATCGGCGAAGAGCAACACGGGATCGAGATTGCCCTGCACGGCGNNTGCGCCAATCGAGGCCGATCACATCCGCGCCCGATTCCTGCATCGCGGGAAGAAGAGTTGCGCTGTCGGTGCCGAAGTAGATTATGGGCACCCCGGTTGCTTGCAGCCGTTTCACCAGGCCGGTCACATGCGGCAAGACATAACGTCGATAGTCTTCGACGCTCAGGCAGCCAACCCA
>PMSZ01000274.1 GCA_003168235.1 Acidobacteriaceae bacterium | reverse complement strand
AACTCTGGTGGTTGGGACAGATCAGGTACGGGCCTTTTTCGGGAAGATTCTCCTGACCGCGAATTTTAAGATGAAACCGATCGAGCGCTAGAAGGTAAAGGAGTCTTCCCAGCAGAAAGAAAAACACTTCGGCGATAAGGTTGTGGTGAGCCAGCGCGAGACTCTCGGGGTCGGCCACCGGCGCGTTCAGGATAGTTGACCACGCCGGCTCCACTGCCTGGGATCGACCTTCGCCGCGACCAGCGCTGGCAAGCACAGCATCGATAAGGTCGCGCACGGTGTAGATTTCCGCCAGTTGGGACTCGGGCACATCGCCGCCGAGCGGTTGCTCCATCGCGGTAAGTAACTCGATGCGTTGCATGGAGTCGAGTCCCAGATCAAGCTCGAGATTGTGGGTGGGGCGAATGGTGCCGAGCTGATTGCGCGACGCCGCAGATGAATTCTCCTGAATTATGGCGAGAGCACGCTTCACGTCTTCGCGTTCCAGCCACTGGCGCTCGTCTTCGGTTAGCGGCATTTCGGCGGCTGCGTCAGAATCGCTGCTGCCGTGTTCTCTTAGCTCGCGAACTCTCTTCTCAATCTGGAAGCGCTTCAACTTGCGCGTGGTCGTGCGCGGGAGTTCTTCCTGCCAAATGTCGTAACTGCCGAGGCGTTTAGTGGACGCAATCTTGTGGGAGAGCGCCTCGATTTCGAGGCGGATCGCCTCTTTGGTGTTGACGATTTTGCGTTCGCGCAGGAGTTCGAAGTTGGGTACGACGACGGCGTAAAGACGTTCTGAAGTGGGATCTCCGGGGCGAGTCTCCAACGCCATCACACACATTTCTTTTATGTACTGGGCCTGCAGGTAATGCGTTTCGATCTCCTCTGGATAAACGTTCTTTCCGTTGGCGAGAACGATGACTTCCTTGCTTCTTCCCGTGATGAAAAGATTGCCGCCGGAATCGAAGTAGCCGAGATCGCCAGTGTAGAGCCAGCCGTCGCGCAGCACTTCGGCAGTGGCTTGAGGGCGATTCCAATATCCCTTCATCACGATCGCTCCGCGAATGGCGATCTCGCCCGCTGCGGGCGCGCCTTCTTCCAACCGCTCTGAGTCGACAATCCTCGCTTCAACTCCGGGAAATGGCGGTCCGACCGAGCCAAAAACAATGTGCCCCGGAGTATTGAGGAATGCTCCGCCAGTGGTTTCCGTGAGCCCGTATGCGTTCAACACATCAATGCCGAAGGCGTAAAAATCACGCGCGATGGCGGGATCGAAGCGCGAACCACCAGTGACCAGGTAGCGCATACGAGAACCGAACGTCGCATGAATCTTGCCGAAGAAAACTTTACCTGCGTTGACTCCGAGCCACCGGAGTCCACGATTGAATGCCATCAACGTGCGCACCAGACGCAGAGTAAGTTTGCCGCGTTTATTCAGCTCTTTGAAAATCTTTTCGTGAATCAGATAGAAGAACTGAGGGACGACGCAGAACGCAGTGATGTCGCGCTCCTGCAAGGCTCGCAGCAATTCGGTCGTATTCAGCGTCTCGAGGTACACGACCCGCGCGCCGTTGAATAGCGGCAGAAAAAGATTCGCCATCTGTGCCAGCACGTGGAACATGGGAAGAATTCCCAGCAGCGCGTCGGTGGGGCCGATCTTGACGACAGCGAGGACGGAGTTCGCCTCGCCCACCAGATTGGCGTGGGTGAGAATCACGCCTTTTGGGTCTGCGGTGGTGCCGGACGTGTAGAGCAGCGCGGCAAGATCGCTTTCGGCCGATACGACGGGCTGATAACCAGAGGGGCCAGCGGCGAATATGGAATCCAGATCCGCAGCAAACGGGGACTCGCCGGCATGTGGCGAGAACTTCTGGTCGAAATTCTGGGCGAAGTTCTGTTCGGTGGCGGCGGAGATCATCACCAGGCCGAGGTTGAGTCCGTCGACCGCTTCTCGCGCTACGGGAAAATGCTTCACATCGCAGAACAGCAATGAAGCGCCGCTGTCGATCAGCAACTTCCTTGCCTGATCGGCGTGAAAAGCTGTGTCGAGCGGGACTGCTGTCCGCCCGGCGGCGATGATTCCCAGGTATGCCGCAACCCACCGCGGATGATTTCCCGCTAGAATCGCGACGCGAGCATCGCGCGGAACCCTCGTCGCTAGCCAGTTCGCCACGCTCTCCGACATGCGGGTGAGTTCCGCAAAAGTGACTCGTTCCACCGTTTCCTGGCGCTGGATTTCAAGGGCAATGTTGTCGGGAAATTTCCGGGCCGACTCCTGAAATCGCTGGTAGAAAGTGGACATGCCGGAGGAAATCTTACAGGAAATCGGGGTGCAGGGCTGTAGTCCAAGACTTAGTCGGGACTGTGCCAGTCTGGCCGACCCAAGTTAGGCACGTTGTCCTGATCGCGCGGAAGCACGTATGTTAAGGGTTCGTTAAGATTTCCGAAATCGCTGCCTGCGCTGCTTTGTAGACTGCCGAAGTCGACTAAAATCAGCGATTGTCCGACAGCAAGGTCGAGACGGAAAGCCGGAGACGAATGAAGTCACGCATATTCACGTTGATGATGGCGGCAACGGTGCTCTGTTTTTCAGCGTGCGGCGGCGGGGTCGGAGGCCATGTCCAGAGTCCGTCCGAGGAATGGACTTGGGCCAACGGCGCCGATGTTGTCAATCAGCGGGGAACTTACGGGATCGAGGGAACTCCGGCTGCGGCGAACGCTCCTGGAGCGCGAAACAATGCTATCAGTTGGACGGACAAGTCCGGGAATCTGTGGCTCTTCGGCGGGTTCGGTTACGACGCTAGCGACAACAACACTTTCCTCAACGATCTCTGGGAGTACAACGCCGGTGAGTGGGCGTGGATGAGCGGCCTCAGCCTCGGCGGTGAGGCGGGAATTTATGGCACCGAGGGGATGGCCGGCCTGAGTAACGTTCCCGGGGCGCGATGGGGGTCCTCCAGTTGGACCGACGCCGCCGGAAATCTCTGGCTGTTCGGTGGCTATGGGTACGCCAACACTACCGACGGAGTCGGCGTGCTGAACGACCTGTGGGAGTTTACTCCGACGCCTGATTACATGCCAGGCCAGGGATTGCCCACCGGCCAGTGGACGTGGATCGGTGGATCAAACCTGAACGGCCAATCGGGAACCTATGGCGTTCAAGGGACGGCTGATCCCGGAAATGTTCCGGGAGCGCGATGGGGCGCCGTTAGTTGGATGGACACATCGGGAAATTTCTGGTTGTTTGGCGGGAACGGCGCCGCATCGGCCGCAGACTTAGGAAATCTTAACGACTTGTGGGAGTACAGCGCCGGCGAATGGACATGGGTGAGCGGATCAAACCTCGCCAACCAAACTGGATCTTACGGAACAGAGGGGATGGCCGCACCGGGCAACGTTCCCGGATCGCGATTTGACGCGGTGAGTTGGATTGATGCCTCGGGAAATTTGTGGCTCTTCGGCGGCGACTCCAGCACGTTGGGTTATTTCAACGACCTGTGGGAGTTCAGCGGAGGCGAATGGACATGGATGAGCGGATCGAATTCGGTCAATCAACCCGGCACTTATGGGACCGAGGGAACTGGCGCGGCCGGTAACGTTCCGGGCGCACGCAACGGTGCTTTCAGTTGGATCGATAGCTCCGGCAATTTCTGGTTGTTCGGCGGGTTCGGTTACGACTCAGCGGGCGGCGGCGGATGGCTGAACGACCTGTGGGAGTTCAGCGGTGGCGAGTGGACGTGGGTGGGCGGCTCGAACGTGAACGGACAAATGGGTGAGTACGGATCCGAGGGCACGGCCGCCGCAAGCAATGTTCCCGGAGCGCGCACCCTGGGTGCGGCCTGGACTGATAAGTCAGGCAATTTCTGGCTGTTTGGCGGAACCGGCATCGACTCGCTTGGAGATAACGGAGTTCTCAGCGACTTTTGGTCGTTCAAACCGTAGGATCACCTTTAGCAGCTGATCAGACCAAATCGAGCCCCCGGCATTAGCCCCCGGCAATAGATCGATAAGCAAAGATCCTCGTCGGCGTGTTTCGCAGTGGTCCGTCCTTCGCCCTTCCTGCCGCATCTAATGTGCTAGGCTTTTACTGACACCAGGCACACGTGTACTCCGAAGGATTTCGGTTTTGATCAATACTCTTTTAGGCAAGGTTTTCGGGACTAGAAACGAGCGCGAGATCAAGCGCTTGCAGCCTCGTGTCGAGGCCATCAACGCCCTGGAGCTGGAGATGGCGAAACTCTCCGACGACCAGTTGCGCGCAAAAACGGCGGAGTTTCGTGCACGCATTCAGGAGCGACTGAGCACGATCGCCGACGAACCGGATGCCGGTACTGATATCGGGAACACTGACCTCAGGAACAACGATCTCCCGAATAGCGACCGGCAGAGAGAGATCGAAAAGCAACGCAGCGAGCTGCTGAAAGCGGTTCTCGACGAAATTCTGGAAGAAGCCTTTGCCGTGGTCCGCGAGGCCGGCAAGCGCGTTCTCAACATGCGCCATTTCGACGTGCAGTTGAT